>CAZNIX010000760.1:0-1840 GCA_964573125.1 uncultured Thermoanaerobaculia bacterium | reverse complement strand
CGCGAGCGCCGGCGCCGCCAGCGCCGCCAGCGCCGCCAGCGCCGCGGCGAGGGCGCGTCGGCTCCGGCCGGGCGCGCGCATCAGAACCGCTTCTCCCACCGCAGGTCGACCGCGAACGCCTCCTCGCCGCGCTGGGTCAGGACCACGGTCACGAGGTCGCTCAACCGCCACTCGGCCTGGACCACGTAGTCGATGTCGTTGACCGGGTCGTTCGAGACCGTGACGTAGAAGTCGCGCGACAGGCGCTTGCCGACCGCGAAGCCGACCGCGCCGCCGACCCCGGGGTTGACCCGGAAACGGTCGAAGCCGAACAGGGTGTTGACCCGCTCGGTGACCAGGCTCGCGGCCTGGCCGTAGAGCAGCGCGGCGGCGCCGCCCTCCTGCTCGGTCGGCTCGCCGGGCAGGCCGCCGCCGTCGGTCGGGGCGGCGCCGGTGGCGAGGAGCTGCAGCACCTGGAGGTCGGCGAGCGGCGGGTCGGAGCTGAAGCGGGCGTCGAGGCGGTCGAGGGTGCCGGCGAGCTGGAGCGTGACGTCGTAGCCGTCGACCTCGGTGGTCGCCGCGAGGTCGATCACCGGGTCGATGCGGATCGGGTTGGCGAAGGTCAGCAGCCCGCGCTCGACCCGGTACTCGGCCTCGGCGTAGGTGATCGTGCCGCCGGGCTCGAGCGTCACCTGGCCGAACAGCGACGGCGCCGCGAGCGTGCCGCGCAGCACCAGCTCGGCGCGGCCGTCGAGGTCGGCGATGTTGTTGCGCACCCGGAGCGGTCCGCGCACCGCGACGTTGAGCAGCGTCGCGGTCAGCTCGGTGTCGGCCTCCCCGGCCTCCAGGCGCTGGCGCTGGAGCGCCTCGCGCAGCAGCCGGGTCACGCTCACCGTCACGTCCTGGAGGTAGAAGATCCGCTCGAGGTCGACGACCCCCGAGAGCTGGCGCACGCCGTCGGCCGAGGCGAGCGCGAGGTCGGCGCCGCCGCGCAGGACGAAGCCCTCGGGCCAGCGCAGGGCGAAGCCGCGGGCGCTCGCCTGGGCGCGGTAGACCGCCGCCGCGTCGGGCGTCCCCGGCAGGTCGAACCGCCCCTGGGCGCGCAGGTCGCCGCCGGCCAGCCCGGCGCGGGCGCGGGGGAGGGGCCGCGCGCCGCCGCGCACCGAGCCGAGCACGGCGAGGGTGCCGGCGAGGTCGCTTCCGGGCAGCGCCGGCTCCAGCCAGCCGGCGCCGAGCGTGCCCTGGAAGTCGACGTCGAGCGGCACCCCCTCGGCGTCGAGGTCGGCGGTGCCGGCGACGAACAGCTCGTCGCCGTCGCCCGCGTCGCCGCCGGCGCCGCCGGCGCCGCCGTCCGCCCCGCCGCCGGCGCGGCCGCCGCTCCGACCGCCGGTTCGACCGAGATAGAGCGACTCGAGCGTCAGCGTGCCGCCCTCGAGGTGCGCGGTCACCGGCTCGAGGTTCGCGACCGCCAGCCCCTCGTAGGCCAACTCCAGGCGGTCGAGGGCGAGCCGCGCGGTGAGCGCCTCGGCGCCGCCGGACGCCGGCAGCACGCCGGCGACCGCGAGCGTGCCGGCGAACCTGCCCGCGAACTCCGGCAGCGGCTCCTCGGCGGCGAGCTGGGCGAGCGCTCGCAAGTCGTCGCCGGCGAGCTTCAGCTCGAGATCGACGACGGCGCCGCCCGGCGCGCCCTCCGCCGCCAGCTCGAGCCGGCCGCCGCCGTCGATCTCGACCAGGCCGAGGAGCGACCCCCTGGCGTCGAGCCGGCCGCCCGCCCAGCGGGCGGTCGCCTCGGCGCGCCTGCCCGCGCCGCGCCTGCAGAGCGTCCTCGCCCGGGGCGCGGGCGGGCTGCGCCTCGGCGTGC
>CAZNIX010000759.1:0-1847 GCA_964573125.1 uncultured Thermoanaerobaculia bacterium | reverse complement strand
GGGGATGACGGATAGCTTTCAGTGGAAATCGATCGCGGACCCTTCGGGGGATTGAGAGGGGCGAGCTGCTGGGGTCAGGTCACCATCCCGAACAGGATGCGGGAGCGGCTCGGGCTGCGGATCGGAGCTCATCGCTCTCGACACCAAAGCCTCGCTTGACAGCGCGATCGCGGGGGCGGTAGTGTGGCGGAAGTCGATCCGGCGGCGCGGGACCTCTTGGCTACCCAGGCACGGGTGGACGGAGGGTGGACGGGACCGAGGACCGAAGTTGGCCGCGACGAGATCTGAAGTCCTGAGCTGAGCATCGAGATCGAATAGGATGCCCGTGATGAGCGACCACGCGATCGAAACCAGGCTCACCCGGGTGGAGAGCGGCCAGACCGACCTCCAGGCCTTGCTCGCGGACCACGCCGCCTGGCGCCGGGAGATGCAGGAGGCGGCCCGCGAGTACGGGCGCCGATCCCTGGAGACGGAGCGCCTGTTCCAGGAGACCGGCCGCCAGATGCAGGAAACCGACCGGCGCCTCCAGGAAACCGACCGGCGCCTCCAGGAAACCGACCGCATGATCAAGGAGGGTCGGCGGGACATCCGGGAGCTGGGCAAGCAGATCGGCGGCCTGGGCCAGAAGTTCGGCGGCTTCACAGAGGGGATGGCTCTGCCGTCGATGGAGCGCCGGCTGGCCGGGCGGTTCGGCACCACGAGCTTCGCCGTCCGCCCCCGGAGCCGCATCGGCGGTGAGGAGCTGGAGGTCGATGGGCTGGCCTACTCGGACGGTGCGGGTGGGATCGCCTGCGTGGTGAACGTGAAGAGCCGCCTGCGCGAGGACGGGATCGCGCAGATGCTCCACGCCCTGGAGAGCTTCCCCCGCTTCTTCCCCGAGCAGCGGGGCAAGAAGCTCATCGGCGTGCTGGCCGCGGTGGACGCCGGCGAGGATCTCGCCCGACGGGTGCTGAGCGAGGGCCTGGTGCTCGCCCGCATCCGCGACGACGTCTTCGAGCTCCAGATCCCCGAAGGCTACGAGCCTCGCGCCTTCCCCAATCCCGCCACCCCGGACGCCTGACGGGGCCAGTCCCTGGCCGCCCAGGAGCGGGGGGTGTCGCTCAACGCCTTCGTGACCGAGGCGCTGGAACAGGCCAGTAGCCGGGAGCGGTAGAGGAACGCCAGCCCCCGCCCGTTAGAATCCCCACCAGTGACCACCGCGGCCCCCGAGGCGCTGCTCGGCGAGCTGCTGCGTGACGTGGCGATCGCCTGGCGGGCGCTGTCGTCGTATCCGCCCGGGCATCCGTCGGCGTCGGCGGCGCTCGAGCGGGCGCGCGCGCGTTTCGCGATGCTGCTCGGCGCCACCGGCACGCTCGAGCTGCTCGCCGGCGCCGACGCCCTCTGGTGGGGGGAGCGGCGGCTGGCCGGCCCCACGGCCGGGCGGCTGGCCGAGCTGCTGCGCCGGCGCAACGCCGCCGCGGTCGAGTTCGCGCCCGGCGTCGACCGCGGGGAGATCGAGTTCTTCCTGCGCGGCCTCCTGGTCGATCCGCGCAAGGCGCGGGCGGCCGGCTCGCTCGGGCGGGAGCTGGAGGCGGCGGGGGTCGCGCACATCCGGGTGCGCGACCTCGACTTCTCGGCGCTCGCGGTGGTCGAGGGCGAGGAGGCGCCCGAGCCGGCCGAGGCCGGCGGGCTGTGGGAAAAGCTGGCGCGGCGGCTGGTCGAGGACGGCCGGCTCCCGGAGGAGCGGCTGGCGTCCTGGGTCGACGGCGGGCGGCGCGCGGTCGAGCTGCTCGCGGCGGTGCTCGGCCGCGCGCCCGGCCTCGGTGCGGAGGACGCCGCGTGGACCGGCGCGGCGCGGGCGAGGGCAA
>CAZNIX010000758.1:0-1851 GCA_964573125.1 uncultured Thermoanaerobaculia bacterium | reverse complement strand
GAGCTGGGCGCCGGGCGCGGCGAGGCCGACCCAGGGGATCTGCTGGGCGCCGGCCGGGGCCGGCGCCCACGGCGCCGCCGGCCCGAGGGCCAACAGCGCGAGGAAGACCAATCGCGTCGAGTTGGGGGTGTCCATGTTCATTGTGGATTACGCGCAGGCTCCGGACGGGAGTGCCACGGAGCGCTCGCACGCAACCGCCCGCGGCCCGAGCCGGGCGGCGGTTCGCGTGTCCGAGCTGTTGGGAGCCGGGGATGGGTTCAGGGCACCGCGCTCGACCAGGCGGCCACGTTCCCGGTCTCGAACCCGTCCGCGAAGAGCCGGCCGTAGAGGACCGCCACCGCCCCGGCGTCCGGAACATGCGAAGGGTCGAACCGATCGCGGGCCGGCGCGCCGATCGCCAGATCGGCGAGGCCGTTGCCGTCGAAGTCCCCGGCCGCGAGCGCCCAGCCGTAGATCGGCGCGCCGCCCCGATAGTCGGGGATCAGCCCGGCCGGGTCCTGGAACGCGAGGACGTCGAGGGCCCCCACCGGCAGAAGCTGCCGAGGCGCACGGATGACGCTCGCGTCGAGCTGGCCGGGCACGACCGACACCGCGCCGGTATTCCCGATGCCCACCGCCTCGAGGTCCTCCCCCGGGGTCCCGAACGCCGGGTCGTCGACGCCGTCGCCGTCGAAGTCTCCGGCCGCGATCGCCCAGCCGAAGAAGTCGTTCGCCTCGCCGTTGCCGGGGCCGTAGAGCACGTGCTCGTCGATCCAGTGCACGCGGAGCGGGTCCAACGGCGGCCCGTAGGCGACCGCCGCCAAGCCCATGTCCACCGGCTGCGGAGTCCCCTGGCCGTCGAACCTGGGGCTGCCGATCGCCAGGTCGTCGCGGCCGTCGCCGTCGAAATCGCCGGCGGCGAGCGCATGGCCGAAGCGCATCCCGGGCTGCGATTCGCCGCCGAGCTCGAGGCTGCCGAAGTACCGGTGGTCGGAGAGGATCAGCGACACCGGGCTGCCGTAGACCACGAGGACCTTGCCGGCGCCGTCCTCGCCGGGCGCCCCGACCGCCAAGTCGTCGAAGCCGTCGAGGTCGAAGTCCCCCGCCGCCAGCGCGTAGCCGAACTCGTCGCCCCCCTCCATCACGTCGGGCAGGCCGCCGGTCCCCAACCGCATGCCGAACCCCTCGAGCGGGACCAACCCGCCGGCGTGGCCGTGCGCGACGTACACCGCGCCGGCCGGGATCAACTCGCCCGAAGGGATGGCGATCGGCCCCCCGTTTTGGGGCATCCCGATCGCCAGGTCGTCATGGCCGTCGCCGTCGAAATCGCCGACGGCGAGCGCATGGCCGAACCGTTCATCGTCATGGGGCTCGTCCCCGGGGGATATCGCCAGATTCGGTATGAAGTGCTCCGCCGCGGCCTGGATGCCGCCGGGCAGCCCGTAGTGGACCTGGACCGCTCCGAGCTGGCCCGGCTGCCCCTCCTGGTCCAGTCCCCAATCTCCGGGGATGCCCACGACGAGGTCCTGGTAGCCGTCGTCGTCGAAATCGCCGACCGCGAGCGCCGAGCCATACTCGTCGAAGGCTTCCGCCGGCTCCGGGGCGGCGGGAAGCGCCGGGTCGAGCGTCAGCGCGCCGGCGAGCAGGCCCTCGGACCAGCCGAAGCGGATCTGCACCGAGCCGCAGTCCCAGGTGACGAGGTCGCAGTCGTTGCCGGGGATGCCGCTCGCCAGGTCGTCGAAACCGTCGCCGTTGAAGTCGCCCGCGGCGACCGCGAAGCCGAAGTGGTCCGCGGCGCCCGGGGAGTGCGGGTACTGGCCGATCTCGCCGTGGAGCTGGGCGCCGGGCGCGGCGAGGCCGACCCAGGGGATC
>CAZNIX010000757.1:972-1865 GCA_964573125.1 uncultured Thermoanaerobaculia bacterium | reverse complement strand
GCGGACGGCGCCGGACGGGTTAGCATGCACGAAGGCGCCTGGTTCAACCTCGATGGTCCAATCGCGATGGAGTCGGTCTGGCAGGGCCCGCTCGTGATCGGTGGTCGCCACGCCGCGCGGCCGCCGGACGATCTCTTCCGCGAGCTGTTCGCGCGGTTCTACCCGCCGGTGGTCGCGTTCTTCGTCCGGCGGGGATTCTCGAGCGACGAGGCGGCGGACCTCGCCCAGGACACCTTCAAGCGCGCGTTCGAGAACCTCGGCGCCCTGCGCGACCCCGAGGCGGCGCGCTCCTGGCTGTTCACCGTGGCGATCAACGTCCGCCGCAACGCGCTACGCAGCCGCGGCGCCGCCAAGCGCAGCGGCGACGAGGTGCCGCTCGACGAGGCCGGCGAGAGCGCCGGCGAGCACCCCGGCGCGCCCAACAGCGGCCGCGAGGGCGAGGAGAACGCGCTCGACAAGCTGCTCACCCGCGAGCGCGCCGAGCTGCTGCGTCGGGCGCTCGCCGAGCTGCCGCCGCGCATGCGCCAGGCGGTGTTCCTGCGCGTCGACCGCGACCTCAAGTTGCGCGAGATCGCGGAGATCCTCCAGGTCTCGGTCGACACCGTCAAGGCGCAGATGCTCCAGGCGCGCAAGAAGCTGCGCGAGCGGCTCGGCGAGCACTTCTCGAACATCGACTTCTGAACCGACCTCCGAGACGAGTTCCGAGCGGGCGATGCCAGACCGAACCGATTTCGCCGCCGCCGTGCGCGCCCTCGCCGCCGAGGAGCGCGCGCGCGCCGGCGCCCACCCCGCGGCCGGGGAGATCGCGGCCTACGCCGCCGGCGCCCTCGAGACGGCGCGCGCCGAGGCGCTCGCCGGCCATCTCGCCGTCTGTACGGAGTGCGCCGGCCTGG
>CAZNIX010000757.1:0-962 GCA_964573125.1 uncultured Thermoanaerobaculia bacterium | reverse complement strand
CCGGCGACGACGAGGTCTTCGCGCTGCTCTGGTGCGCCCGCCAGAAGCGCGTCCCCCTCGGCGAGGTCGCCGCGGCCTATAGGGCGTTCCGGCGCGAGCTCGGCCTGCCGCCGGAGAGACGCGCGGTGCTGCCCGGCCATCGACGCTTCCCGCGCGCCGCGCTCCCCTGGCTGCTCGCGGCCGCCGCGGCCCTGGCCGCGATCGGCCTCGGCTGGTGGGGGTGGAACGCGCACCGCGCCCTCGAGGCGGCGCGCGCGCCGCGAGTCAACGTCGCGATCGTCGACCTCCAGCCGCGGGGGAGCGACGAGGTGCGCGGCGAGGGCCGGCCCGAGGAGCTCGACCTCGCCTCCGGCGCCGACCTAGTGCTCGCCCTCCCGGGCCTGACCGGCGAGCCGGAGCTGCGGGTCGTGATCCTCGACGCCCGCGGCCGGGAGCTCTGGCGGCTCCCCGGCGCTCGGCTCGATCCGCTGCTCGGCAACCTCGCGCTCGCCCTGCCGCCCGCCTCCCTGGCTCCGGGGAGCTACGAGATCCGGGTCCACGAGTCCCGGTCCGGCGAGCTGCTGGCGACCTACGCGATCGAGGTGCGCTGAGTTCTTCGAGGGGGGCTGCCGCGCCCCCTCCCCACGCGGGTGGATCGCGCGGGTCATCTCCCCTGTCTCTGCGGCGCTCTGGGCCGCCGCGGGTCTGTGGGCGCGGCGTCGAACCGGAGTCGCCTCGCATCGCCTCGCCGGCGCTACGGCCGGCGATTCGTGTGACCGCATCCCTTCCATTGCAGCATTTCGATCTTTCGATGTCCTTGCGGAGCAGCCGCCGAAGGGATACCTTCGCCGATCGTCGATGCCGTCCATCCCGTGGTCGGCGCCGGCCCCGGGCGCCTGCGCGCGGGCCGCCGCCCTCCTGATCGCCGCCGGGGTCCTGGGGACCGCCGCCTGCCGGCGTGACGCCGCTCCGCCCGCCGGCCG
>CAZNIX010000756.1:0-1876 GCA_964573125.1 uncultured Thermoanaerobaculia bacterium | reverse complement strand
GCGCCACGGCGGCGGCGCGTTCAGCGGCAAGGATCCGTCCAAGGTCGATCGCTCGGCCGCCTACGCCGGGCGCTACCGCACCCGGGACGGCGGCGAGGTGACGGTGGCGGTCCGCGGCGGCGGGCTGGCGCTGACCCTCCCGGACCCGAGCGCCGAGACCGAGCGGGGCGAGGTCGCGGTCGCCCCGGTCGCCGAGGACCGCTTCGACAGCGCCGGCGGCGACCTCTCGATCGTCTTCGGCGGCCGCGCCGGGCTCGTCGAGTGGGCGCAGGTCAACCGCGGCGGCGAGCTGCTCCAGCTCGGCGCCGTCACCTCCGATCCGACGCCCGTGCGCGCCGCCGCGGCCCCCGGCGCGTCGGGAGACGAGGCCGAGCGGGCGGTCTCCGCTCCGCCCCGCCCGTGGCCGCAGTTCCGCGGGCCGGGGGCCGCGGGGATCGGCGACGGCCAGGGCGCCCCCGCCGCCTGGGACGTCGAAACCGGCGCGGGGGTGCGCTGGAAGACCGCGATCCCGGGCATCGGGCTCGCGAGCCCGATCGTCTGGGGCGACCGCGTCTTCGTCGCCACCGCGGTGAGCGCCAAGGGGGACGCGACGTTCCGCACCGGCCTCTACGGCGACGGCACCTCGGTCGACGACCTCTCGGAGCACTCGTTCCGGCTCTACGCCCTCGACGCCGCGACCGGCCGCGCAGTCTGGGAGCGCGAGGTCCACCGCGGCGCGCCGACCGTGCGGCGCCACCTGAAGTCGAGCCTCGCCAACTCGACCCCGGCGACCGACGGCGAGCGCGTGGTCGTGCTGTTCGGGGCGGTCGGCGTGCTCGCCGCCTACGATCTCGCCGGCGAGCCGCTCTGGCGGCGCGAGATCGGCGTGCTCGACGCCAACGATCCGCAGTCGGGCAGCGCCGAGTGGGGCCACGCCAGCTCGCCGGTCCTCTACGGCGACCTCGTGCTCGTCCAGGGCGACCGGCGCCGGGACTCCTTCCTCGCCGCCTACCGGCTCGCGACCGGCGAGGAAGTCTGGCGGGTGCCGCGCCCGGAGCCCTCGACCTGGGCGACGCCCAACGTGCTGCCGGGGCCGTCCGGCGACGAGCTGATCGTCAACGGGCAGACCATCCGCGCCTACGATCCGCGGAGCGGCCGGGAGCTGTGGACGCTGGCGCCCAACTCCGAGATCGTGGTCGCCACCCCGGTGGTCGGCGACGGCCTCGCGTTCGTCACCGCCGGCTACCCGCCGGTGCGCCCGGTCTACGCCGTGCGGCCGGGCCACCGCGGCGACCTCACGCTCCCGGCGGGCGCGCGAGCGAGCGCGGCGGTCGCCTGGAGCCACGGCCGCGGCGGGACGTACATCCCGACCCCGCTCCTCTACCGCGGCATCCTCTACACCTGCAACAACAACGGCGTCCTGACCGCGTACCGCGCCTCAACCGGCGAGCAGCTCTCGCACACCCGCCTCTCCGCCGCCGGCGCCTCCTTCGCCGCCTCGCCGGTCGCGGCCGACGGCCGGCTCTACATCGCCGGCGAGACCGGCGAGGTCTACGTCCTCGCCGCCGGCCCCGAGCCCGAGCTGCTCGGCACCTACCCGATGGGCGAGCCGGTGATGGCGACCCCCGCGATCTCCGGCGGCCTGCTCGTCGTCCGCACCCTCGGGCACGTCTACGGGCTGGGCGAGTCCACGCCTACCCCGCCTTCCTGAGCACCGCCCCCGCCCGCCGCAGCGCCTCGCCCAGCTCGCCGCGCTCCGCGGGGGCGAGCGCCTCGCCGTTGAAGCTCTCGCGCAGGTAGAACGCGATCACGCGGCCGGTGGGCTCGGCGGCGGCGGGGCGGGCGGCGGCGGCGCGGCGGCCGAGGGCGAGCGGGGGGAGCGAGGGGGGGACGGCGA
>CAZNIX010000755.1:0-1879 GCA_964573125.1 uncultured Thermoanaerobaculia bacterium | reverse complement strand
CCCCGGCGGCCAGCTCGGCCGCTGCGGGCGTGACCGGCGGCTCCTGCGCCGCCCCCGCGACGCCGGCCGCGAGCACAAGCCAGAGCGCCGCCGAGCCGTGAGCGGGCGCGTTCATCGGCGGCTCCCGGCGCCTCGCCGCGCGGTCGCCGGCGCCTCCGGCACGGCGACCGGCTCGCCCTCGACGATCCGGTAGAGGCGCCCGGCCGGCAGCGGTCCGAAGGTCTGCGCGAGCCCCGAGGGCCAACGCACCTCGAGGCGGTCGACCACCGCGGCGGCGCCGAGGCCGAAATGGACCCGCCGGCTGCTCTGGCCGGCGAAGCCGTTACCGCCGTCGATGAAGCGGAGAACGGTGCGCCCGCCGGCGGTGGCGCGGAGCTGGGCGCCGATCGCGTCCCGGTTCGAGCGCCGCCCCTCGAGCTCGAACGCGATCCAGCGGCCGGCCGGCGCGACGACGTTGCGATACAGATGAGGCGCGGCGCCGGCGTTGGCGACGAACAGATCGAGCCGGCCGTCGCGGTCGAAATCGGCGACCGCGATCCCCCGGCCGTCGCGCTCGGAATCGACGCCGAGGCGGGAGGCGACCTCCTCGAACAGGCCGCCGCCGCGGTTGTGGAAGAGCCGGCTCCGCTGGTAGCCGGAGAGGCTCTTGTCGCCGATCGGCGGCCAGTTGCGGGCGTCGGCGAGGTCGACGTCGGGGCGCAGGATCAGCTCGAAGAGGTCGGGGACGTAGCTCTCCGGGCCGGCCGAGACCCAGCCGTTGACCGCGTAGAGGTCGAGCCGGCCGTCGTTGTCGTAGTCGAGGAACTTGGCGCCCCAGCCCCAGCCGGTGTCGTGGACGCCGGTCTCGCGCGCGACGTCCGCGAACGTGCCGTCGCCGTGGTTGCGCCAGAGGAAGTTCCCCTCGCGCAGGTAGTCGTCGGTGATGTTGGTGACGTAGAGGTCGAGCCGGCCGTCGTCGTCGTAGTCCCCCCACTCGGCGTTCATCCCTTTCTTGACGTCGATGCCGAGCGCCTCGCGGGTGCGGTCGGTGAAGGTGCCGTCGCCGTCGTTGACCAGGAGCCGATCGGTGCCGAAGTCGCAGGCGACGAAGAGGTCCTCGTCGCCGTCGCCGTCGAAATCGGCGTGGCCGAGGTCGAGCGTCCAGCCCGACAGCTCGATCCCGGCCTCGCGGGTGGCGTCGGCGAAGCGGCCGCCGTCGTTGCGCCACAGGGTCACGCCGCCGCCGTTGTTCGCGCTCTCCATGCTCGCGGGGAAAAAGCGCGGGGTGTCGGGGTCGAACACGTCGATGCGCTGGAAGTACTCGCCGGTCGCGAGATCGAGATCGCCGTCGAGATCGTAGTCGAACGCCACCGCGGCGATCGCGTTGGCGCGGCGGCCGAGCCCGCTCCGCTCGGTGACGTCGCGGAACCTGCCGCCGCCGAGGTTTTCGAAGAGCCGGCTCGAGCCGAAGCGGACCACGAGGAGATCCGGCCGGCGGTCGCCGTTGTAGTCGAACCAGAGCGCGTCGGCGCTGGCGTTGCGGGCGTCGTTGCCGGCGGCGACGCCGGCCGCCTCGGCGACGTCCTCGAAGCGCAGCGCGCCGGTCTCGCCCGTGAGGTTGCGGTAGAGCCGGTTGCGGCCGTGCGCCGCGGAGTCGGTGACGAACAGGTCCTCCCAGCCGTCGCCGTCGAAATCGGCGACCGCGGCCGCGGCGCCGAGCGCGGTGTAGCCGGCCATGATCTCGGCGTAGGGGTTGTCGAAGCGACGGGTCTCGTGCGCGACCGCGACGCCGGCGCGCACCGCGACGTCCTCGAAGCCGCGCGCCGGGGCGCCCGCGCCGGGGGCGGCGATCGCGAGCACGACCGGGACGGGATCGCCCGCGCCGCGATCGCCCGCCGCG
>CAZNIX010000754.1:0-1883 GCA_964573125.1 uncultured Thermoanaerobaculia bacterium | reverse complement strand
GGGGGCGCCCGACGGGTGTCTGACGGTGTTCGTCCTGCCGTTCGTCGCGATCGGGCTCCTGCTCCTGGTCTCGGTGCCGCACCAGCTCCTCGCGATGGCCAACCCGCGGCCGCACCTGACGCTCGAGCCGGGCGCGGTGCCGCCCGGCGGCTCGGCCCGGCTCTCCTGGCGCTTCACCCGCGCCGCCGGCCGGCTGCGCGGGCTCAAGATCACCCTCGAGCGGACGGAGACCACGACCATCCGGACCGCCAAGGGGCTCCGGTCCGAGACCAAGCCCGTCTACACCGGGACCGTCTTCGAGACCGACCGCCGCGCCGAGGCGCGCGCCGGCTCGGCGACCCTGACCGTACCCGCCGGCGCCGACCCGACCACCCCCGAAGGCGACCGCCGGATCGCCTGGAAGCTCAAACTCGCCGGCGCCATCCGCTTCTGGCCCGACGTCACCCAGGACTTCACGCTCGAAGTGCCGCCGGCGCCCACCGACGCCGGCCCCCCGATCCCGCCGCCGCCCGACGCCCCCGCCGACGGTGACGCCTGGGAACCGCCGCCGGCGCCGCTGCCGCCGGTCGAGCCGCGCTGACTGCTCGGGGGGTGGGCCCCCGCGCGCGCCACGTCCCCTGGGAGGGAGGCCCACGCCCCGGCCCGGGGGGTGGAAGCCACCTTCAGCGCGGCGCGAGCCCGGTCTCCGGCACCAGGATGGTCAGCCCCCAGCGCTCGGGCTCGGCCGGCGGGTCGGCGTTCCAGCCGCCGCCGGCCGAGTGCGAGCCGTCGCTCTCGTAGACCGCGCGGTAGCGGCCGGCGGGCAGCTCGACCAGCTCGTCGGCGAGGCGGTTCTTGCCGCTGCCGCCGGCCGGGCGGGCGCGCCCGTAGTCCATCGTCCAGACGCGCTCGCCGGTCGCCGCGTTCTCGACCCAGGCGGAGTCGTACATCCTGCCGCCGATCCCCTCGCCGACCGCGTAGAGCCAGAGCCGCGCCGGCGCGCCGAGGACGAACGGCAGCTCCCGCCGCTCGCCGTCGCCGACCCCGGTCAGCTCCGCCGCGATCAGCCGCCGGGGCGTGGGCTCGACCGCGAATGGCGCGGCGCCCGCGCAGCCGGAGACGCAGCGCACGGTCAGCCCCCAGAACGCCGGATCGCGCGGTGGCGCCCCGTGCCAGCCGGCGGCCGAGTGCCCGGCGTCGGTGACGGCGTGGGCCGCGTAGCGCCCGGCCGGCAGCCGCAGCCGCACGCGGGCGGTCCGGTTGCGCGCGTCGCCCCCGGCCGGTTCGCTCCGCTCCCAGGACAGCTCCCAGACCACCTCGCGGCGGTCGGCGTCGAGGATCCAGCCGGTGTCCGAGGCGAGCTCCGGGCTCAGCTCGCCGTGAGCGTAGACCTCGACCTCGGCGGGCTCCCCGAGCGCGAAGCCGCGCGCCTCCCAGGCGCCGTCGCCGAGCCCGGCGAGATCGACCAGCAGCCCCTCCCGGCGCCGCGCCCGCAGCCGCTCGATCTCGGCGCCGTCGAGCGGCCGCCCCTCGCCGCGCACCGTCGCCCCGAGCGCGGCCAGCTCCTCCGGCGACGCCCCCGCCCCGACCAGCCCGCGCACGAACCCTGCGACCGGATCGCCCTGCTCCGCCGCCCCCTCCCCCGGCGCGTAGTACAGCTCGTAGCTCCCCGCCGGCAGCCGCAGCCGCTCGCGGTACCGGCTCGTCCGCCGCGTCTGCGCCGCGGGGCGCCCGCGCCCCAGCCCCCACACCGGCTCCCGGCTCTCGGCGTCGAGCACCCACGCCGCCGACCCGCCCGCCGACCCCATCACCCCGACCAGCACCACCGCCTCGACCTCCACCTCCCCCGCCCGCTCGAGCGCGAACCCCCGCACCTCCACCGCCCCCGCCGCCCCCCCCGCCCC
>CAZNIX010000753.1:0-1884 GCA_964573125.1 uncultured Thermoanaerobaculia bacterium | reverse complement strand
GCCGGTCCCGGCTGCGGCGCGCCCGGGCGGCGAGCCGGCGGCTCCGGGCGGTGACGGCGGTGTGACAGATCTCCGCAGCGGCTGTGGAAAACCCTGTTGAGAAGGCGGGGAGGACAACCGCCGGAGCCGCTCCGACCGGGATTTCCGAGCACTTTGAACAGAGTTTTGTGCAAATCGGGTAAGCCGCTTGGAATCAATCGTTTGTAATGAACGCCAAGGCGCTCCGGCGAGTCCGGGCAGGATCGTGTACGGCGGGGGACGAAGGGCGCGGAGCGGAGCGGCCGAGCGCCCCCCGCGACTTGTAAAAAGGGAACCCGCGGGGACGGTCGCCGGTCACCCCGGAGTCCGCCGGCGCACCGGCACGCCGGCGACCGCGGTGCGGTTGCGGCCGGTCTCCTTGGCCACGTACATCGCGGCATCGGCGAGGCGGAGCAGCGTCGAGCGGCTGCCCTCGGGCGAGGCCTCCTCGCCGAGGTGGCGGTGGAGGGTGGCGACCCCGATCGAGCAGGTGAGCCCCATCAGGTTCAGCGGCTCGATCTGGATCTCGCCGCGCCGCGAGCAGAACGTGGTGTCGAGGATCTCGGTGCGGATGTCCTCGGCGACGTCGACCGCCTCGTCGAGGCCGGCGCCGGGCAGGGCGAGCACGAACTCGTCGCCGCCGTAGCGCGCCGGGATCGCCTCGCTGTCGCCGACCCGGCGTTTCAGGAGCTGCCCGACCTCGCGCAGCACCTGGCTGCCGGCGAGGTGGCCGTGGGTGTCGTTGACCCGCTTGAAGAAGTCGAGATCGAGAAACAGCACCGCCAGGTCGCGCCCGTCCTCGCTGCAGGCGCGGATCACGCCGGGCAGCGCGATGTGCAGGAAGCGGTCGTTGTAGAGACCGGTCAGGTTGTCGCGCTTGGCGATCTCCTGCGCCTGGCGGCCGTCGAGCACGTTCTGGATCGAGATCGAGATGTAGCCGGCGAAGATCTCGAGCAGGTCGGTGTCGTGCTGGCTGAACTGGTCGGCCTGGCGGCGGTTGATCAGCTCGAGCACGCCGCACACCTCCTGCTCGATGCGGATCGGGATCGCGACCAGCGAGCGGGTGGTGTAGCGGGTCTCCTCGTCGACCCCGGGGAAGAAGAAGCGGTCGTCGCGCGCGTTGTCGGTGCGGTAGGCCTTGCCGTGGCGGTAGACGTAGCCGGCGATGCCGCGCTCGGCGCTGATCGCCTGGCCGAGCAGCCCCTCCGAGCGCTCGCCGAACGCGGCGATGAAGGTCAGGCGGTTGTTCCCGCGGTCGCCGCGCTTGTCGGTCGGGTTGTCGAGCAGGATCGAGCCGGCGTCCGAGGGCACGAACTCGTTGGCCTTGCGCAGCACCTCGGCGAGGTTCTCGGCCAGGCTCAGCTCGAGCGGGAACGAGGGGGAGGCGCGCCGGCGCTCGAGGAAGCGCTCGAGCTCCCCGGGGTCGAGGCAGTGCACGCGCATCTCCCCGACCGGCGTGCCCGCGGCCGCCGGCGCGGCCGGCTCCACGGCCTCCGCCGCGCCCGGCGCCCGGGCGACGTCCCCGGCCGCCGGGGGGGCTGAACGAGAGGGCGAGACCTTGTTCACGGTCCTGATTCCACCCCCGAGGTTACCGCACCCGGCCTCCTCGTCTCCAGCGGCCCAGGGCGCGGCCGAGGCGGACGGAGCGCGCGATCAGTTGGTCGGTCAGGGCGCCGACCGCGGACAGCTCGGGGGCCTGGCGCAGGGCGTGGAGGTCGTGCGCGAGGGCGCCGACCGCGGCGGCGGCGGCGGGTTGGGCGCCGGCCTCGCGCAGCGCCTCCTCCCAGCTCGCCGGCGGCAGCTCGCGGGGGAGGCGCCAGTGGCCGGCGAGCAGCTCGCGCCACGACTCCTCGAGCAGGGCGGCCG
>CAZNIX010000752.1:290-1891 GCA_964573125.1 uncultured Thermoanaerobaculia bacterium | reverse complement strand
CCCGCGACCCGGCGCGGTTGACGAGCAGGCGCGCCGGGCCGCTGCTGTCGTTGACGAGCACGTCGGTGTCGCCGTCGTTGTCGACGTCGCCGAATGCGGCGCCACGCGAGGCGGCCGGGCGGGCGAGCGCCTCGCCGGCCTCCGCGGTGACCTCCTCGAAGCGGCCGCCGCCGAGGTTGCGGAACAGCCGGTCCGGCTGCGCGACCGGATAGGGGTCGCCGGCGCGCGCCTGCGGCTCGAGCACGCGCACCGCGCCGTTGACCGCGAGCAGGTCGAGACGGCCGTCGTTGTCGAAATCGAGCCAGCCGGTGCCGAAGGCGGTGTCGGGGACGCTCGGGGCGGCGAGCCCGGACTCGGCCGAGCGGTCCTCGAACACGCCGCCGCTCTGGTTGAGATAGAGGGTGTTGGTCTCGCCCGCGAGGTGGGTGAGGAAGAGATCGAAATCGCCGTCGCCGTCGGCGTCGCCCACCGCCACCCCCATGCTCGCCTCGGCGGCGCCGTTCCGGTTGACCGCGACGCCGGCGTAGAGGCCGTCCTCCGCGAACGTGCCGTCGCCGCGGTTGAGCCAGAGGAAGTTCATCGCGCCGTCGTTGGCGACGAAGACGTCGAGGTCGCCGTCGCCGTCGAAATCCTCGGCGGCGAGCCCCAGCCCCGGCCCGGCCCTGGCGGCGATCCCGGCGCGCGCCGAGACGTCCTCGAACGTGCCGTCGCCGCGGTTGCGCAGCAGGCGGTCGGGGACCGGCTCGAACGCCGACGGCCCGCACCAGTCGCGGCGGCTGGAGGCGGTGAAACAGCGCGGGTTGCGCTCGACGTCGAAGTGGACGTAGTTGACCACGTAGAGGTCGAGCCAGCCGTCGCCGTCGTAGTCGAAAAACGCCGCCGAAGCGCTCCAGCGCGGGTCGTCGGCGCCGGCGTTCGCGGTCGCGTCCTCGAAGCTGCCGTCGCCGCGGTTGCGCCACAGCCGGTTGGCGCCGAAGCCGGTGACGTAGAGGTCGGGCCGGCCGTCGTTGTCGAAATCGCCGACCGCGGCGGCGATGCCGTAGCCGCGCTCGTCGATGCCGCTCGCCGCGGTGACGTCGACGAAGCGCGGCTCGCCTCCCGGGGTCAGATCGTTGCGGTAGAGCCGGCTGCGCGGCGGCCCCGGCGGCGGGAACGTCGCCTGCGCGAGCGACCTGCCGCCGAGCATCGCGCCCTGGACCAGGAAGGCGTCGAGGTCGCCGTCGCCGTCGTAGTCGAAGAGCGCCGCCCCCCCGCCCATGATCTCCGGGAAGTAGAACTCTCCGGACATGCCGTTGAAGTGGACGAAATCGATCCCCCAGGCGGCGGCGCGGTCCTCGAACAGCGGGCCGGCCGGCCCGGCCGCGGCGGCGGCTCCCGCCAGGGCGAGCGCGGCGGCGGCGAGCAGACGCGGCGGGGGAGTCGGGATACGGCGCACGGGGGCGTAGGGTATCGAACCTCCCCGCCTGGCGCCAGCGCGCAACCCGACGCCGGCCGACGCCATGGCCAAGGGCGCCGTCCTCGGGCGGCCTGGGCGATAATCCCGGGCGCGCGGCCGATCCCAACGCCGATCCGACGCCCGATCCCGACGCCCCGATCCCGAC
>CAZNIX010000752.1:0-280 GCA_964573125.1 uncultured Thermoanaerobaculia bacterium | reverse complement strand
CAGCGCCGCGGGCGAGCTCCGTAGCAATGCGAGCAGCTCGCCGATCCCGACGCCCGACGAGCCCGAACGCACCGAGCCACCATGACTGGCCGACCATGAGCGACCGCGCCCTCGCGCCCGTGGGTGCTCCGCCCGCCCGCACCCTCCCCGCAGCGCTCGCGCGCGCCGCCGAGTACGCGCCGGGCCGCGGCGTCGGCCTGTTCGACCGCCGCGGCCGCGAGGCCGGCCGGCGGAGCTGGCCCGAGCTGCTCGCCGCGGCGCGCCGCGGCGCCGGGCGCCT
>CAZNIX010000751.1:0-1905 GCA_964573125.1 uncultured Thermoanaerobaculia bacterium | reverse complement strand
GCGCCGCTCTCCGGGCGGCCGATCCAGGAGTTCCGCGGCGTGCTCGACTGGCCGGTCCACGGGCGCGTCACCCGCGGCTTCGGCCCCCGGCTCGACCCCCGCTACGGCACCCGGGTGCCCCACAACGGGGTCGAGCTGGCGGTCGAGCGGGGCGCCGCGGTCGAGTCGGTCTACCCCGGCAAGGTGCTGTTCGCGGCGCCCTTCCGGGGCTACGGCCCGACCGTCATCGTCCACCACCCGGGGCGGGTGTTCACGCTCTACGCCGGCCTCGCCGAGCTGTCGGTCGGGCGCGACGCTGTGGTAGCTTTGGGCGATGTGCTGGGCACCGCCGCCGACACCCTCTACTTCGAGATCCGGGTCGAGAACCGCCCCGAGGATCCCCGCGCCTGGCTGCGCTGAGCTTTTTCGAGGGGGGCGGCGCCGCCCGGGGGAGGACGCCCGATGAACCGCGCGCGCATCGTCTTTTTCCTCGGCTCGGCGGCGGTCGTCCTCGGCCTGCTCTCCGGGAGCCTGCTCGGGGCGGCGGGCGAGGGCGACCGCGGCGACGACTCGCTCTACAAGCACCTGTCGGTCTTCACCGAGGTGCTGTCGCTGATCCGCCAGGCCTACGTCGATCCGCCCGACGTCGAGGCGCTGATGGCCGGCGCGCTCGACGGCACCACCGACGCGCTCGACCCGTTCTCGCTCTACGTCCCCGCGAGCGAGGTCGAGCGCTACCGGGCGGCGCGCGAGGTCGGCTCCCGCCACAGCGGGCTGACCCTGCTCAAGGAGCGCGGCGTCGCCTACGTGGTGGCGGTCGATCCGGGCAGCCCGGCGGCCGCGGCGGGGATCGCGGCCGGCGACCTGGTGACCGAGATCGACGGCCGCAACACCCGGGTGCTGCCGCTGTGGGACGTCAAGGAGGCGCTGGCGGCGGCGCCCGGCACCACCGTCCGGCTCGCGCTGCTGCGCCTCGGCGAGCCGATCGCGGTCGACCTCCGGCTCGCCGCGTTCGAGCCGCCGGCGCCGGCGCTCGAGGAGCGCGACGGCGTCGCGGTGCTGCGCGTGCCGTCGTTCCTGCCCGAGACTCCGGCCCGGGTGCGTGAGCTGCTCGCCCGCGCCGCCGCGGCCGGACCGCGCCCGCTGGTGCTCGACCTGCGCGGGGTCGCCGGCGGCGATCCCGAGGTCGCGTTCCGGGTCGCCGAGCTGTTCGCGCGGGGCGAGCTGGGCGCGCTGACCGCCAAGGGCGAGCGCCTGGCCGGCTTCCGCGGCGCCGCCGAGCCCGCGTGGAGCGGCGCGCCGGTGGTGCTCGTCACCCGCGGTACCCTCGGGCCGGCGGAGCTGCTCGCGGAGGTCCTGCGCCAGGCGGCCGGCGCCGAGCTGGTCGGGGAGCGCAGCTTCGGCTGGGCCGGGCGCCAGGACTGGGCCGACCTGCCCGCGGGCGGGCGGCTCTACTTCACCGACGCGTTCTACGCCGGCCCGGACGGCGAGCCGCTGGCCTCGGGCCTCGAGCCCGACCTGGAGGTCGATCGCGCCTCCTTCGACCAGCGCGAGCGGCCGCTCGACGAGCTGATCCTCGACCGCGGCGTCGCGCGCGCCCGCGAGCTCGCGGCCGCGCCGGTGGAAGAGCCGGAGCCGGCGGAGGCCGAGGCGGCGTAGGCCGGCGCGGACCCGCCGTGGGAGGTCGATCCCGCTGCGGGGCGTCCCGTTGCTTCCACGCTTCCACCGCGGACGCGCGCGGCCGGCGGGGCTCCGGGTCGCGCCGGCGAGACCTCGATGCGGCCGGCGCGCCCGGGATCGACGCGCGCGGCCGGGCAGCGGTTCCGGGGGGCAGGCGGGTCGGTCGCGGACCACAACCCATCCGATCGCAGTAGGCTTCGATCATGGCGCGACGCAAGCGTCGCCGGCGCTCCCGGCGGCGGACCC
>CAZNIX010000750.1:0-1915 GCA_964573125.1 uncultured Thermoanaerobaculia bacterium | reverse complement strand
CCGGCCCGGGGGGGCGGTGGCTCCTGCGCACCGCGTGCCCCGGGGGCGGCGCTCCTCCGACCGGCCCGGGGGGGCGGTGGTCAGCGTGCCCCCGGGGCGGCGCTCCTCCGTCCGGCCCGGGGGGGCGGTGGTCGGCGTGCCCCGGGGGCGGCGCTCCTCCGTCCGGCCCGGGGGGGGGTGGTCGGCGTGCCCCGGGGCCGGCGCTCCTCCGACCGGCCCGAGGGGGTGGCGGTCCGCTACTTCGCCGCCGCCGTCACCGCCTGCGCGCCCCCGCGCCCGTCCGCGCCGTAGTAGGCGAGGATCCCCTCGACCACCGCCTCCGCCACCCGCTGCCGGAACCCCCGCGTCTGGAGCAGCCGCCGGTCCTCGGCGTTGGCCAGATTGCACACCTCGAGCAGCGCCTTCGCCGGCACCGCGTTGTAACGCAGCACCGCCGGCACATAAGCGCTCCGTGCCCTGATGATCTTCTCGCGCACCGGCTTCGACGGATGGATCGCGAGCCCGCGGGCGCGGAACTCGGCGAGCACCTGCTCGGCGAGCTGGCGCGACAGGCCCTCGCTCTTGACCCGTTCGGTATAGCTGAAGCTCACTCGGGGCTTCTCCCGCACCTCGCGGCGGGAGGTGTACACCGACCCGCCCTTGCCGAACTCGCCGCCGATCATCGAGGCGCCGGGGATGTAGACCGTCGCCCCCCGCACCGACGGGTGGAGCGAATCGGCGTGGAGCGACAGGAACACCGTCTTCTCCGGGTCGCCGCTCGCGGCCAGCGCCTGCCGATGGACGCTGTTGGCCAGGTACCAGCGCAGGTGGACCGCGGTCTGGGCGTCCGCGATCGGATAGGGCGGCGTGGTCAGCACCGCGTGGCGCTTGGAGAACGGCAGCACGTCGCGCTCGGGTACGTCCCAGCGCTCGCCGTCGCGGGTGGTGAGCACGACCTTGGCGGCGGTCGTCTCCTCGAGCAGCCGGCGCACGCGCAGCGCGACGTCGTAGACATAGAGGCTCTCCCACACCCCGGACCACGTCGCACCCGGGTCGTGGCCGCCGTGGCCGGCGTCGAGGACGACGGTGATCCCGGCCAGCCCGCGCGCCTGCACGCGGTTGCTGTAGCGCGCGCTCGCCTCGAGGCTCGCCACGTACTCGCGCCGCCGGGGGTGATCGGTGGGCAGGAACTCGGGCAGCAACAGGTCGAACGGGACTTTCACCCGGTAGCCGACCGGGATGTCGGTGACGTCGGCGATGCCGCTGCGCTCGGCGATCTCGGCCGCCAGCGCGTTGACGTCGACCGCGGTCAGCCGGCCGGTGAAGCGGACGACCACGCTCGAGTAGAGCGCCTCGCCGGGGCGCAGGCGGTAGACCGCGTACTCGCCGCCGCGGTCGCCGCCGTACTCCAGCCCGTAGTCCGCGCCGCCGGCGGCCCCCGGGCCGCCGCGGGCGAGCACCGAGCCGGCTGGGAGCGCGCCGCGGAACGCCGGCCGCAGCAGCTCGGCGGGGACGACGACGGTGGCGCCGGCGGCGACCTCCTCGTCGGCGAGCCGGTTGTACTCGCGGATCGCGCGGTAGTTGGCGCCGTCGCCGGTGAACCACTCGGCGAGCTGCCACAGCCCCTCGCGGCGCAGCGGGCCGGCGCCGCGCGCGGTGTGGCGCCAGCCGTCGGCGGCGGGCTCATCGCCGGGGAAGAGCGCCGCCGCCACCCGCCGCTGGAGGTCGCCGGTGAGCAGCGCGAACGGCACCCGGTAGCGCGTCCGCGCTTCGAGGTGCGCGGGATCGCCGTTGGCGGCCGCGACGTCCGGCGCCGCCTCGTCCGAGCCGCACAGCCGGCGGGTGAACGCGAGCAGCCCCTCGCTGGTCAGGGGCTCGGCCTCCAGCCACAACGCGCCGTCGGCGCCGAGCGCGGCGACCAGGCCGTCGCCCAGCG
>CAZNIX010000749.1:0-1917 GCA_964573125.1 uncultured Thermoanaerobaculia bacterium | reverse complement strand
ATGCTAGGGCGCGCGGCGCGATCTCGGGCGCCGGGCGGCCGAAGCGCTCGGCGAGGTCGGCGGCGAGGCGGCGAGCGATCGCCGGCAGCTCGGCGCGCCGGTCGCGCAGCGGCGGCAGGCGGAAGCAGAGCACCTCGAGCCGGTAGTAGAGGTCGGCGCGGAAGGTGCCGGCGGCGACCCGCGCCGGGAGGTCGTCGGGGCCGAGCGCGACGAAGCGCGCCGCGGCCGCCGTCTCGGCGCCGCCGAGCGGCGCGTAGCGGCGCTCGGCGAGCAGGCGCAGGAGCTTCGGCTGCACCGCGAGCGGCAGCCCCTCGACGTGGTCGAGCACGAGCGTGCCGACGGCGGCGCGCGCCACCCTTCCTTCGGCGTCGCGCTCGGCGCCGGTGAACGCGCCCGCGCGGTAGCCGAACAGCTCGCTCTCGAACAGCGCGGAAGGGATCACGCCGGCGTCGACCTCGACCAGCGGCCCGGCGCCGTGGGGGCCGGCGGCGTGGAGCGCGCGCGCGAGCGTCGAGCGCCCGCTCCCCGGCTCGCCGAGGATCAAGACCGGCGCGTCGCTCCCGGCGGCGCGCTCGACGCCCGCCAGCGCCGCCGCCAGCCCGGGATCGGCGGCGAGCGCCGCCAGATCCAGCCGGGAGGTCAGCCCGGCCGGCTCGACCGTCGCAGCTCCTCGCGGAATCTCGAGGTGACCTCCGGCGCGTCCGACCACAGCCGCTCGAGCGCGTAGAAGCGGCGGGTCTCGTCCTGGAAGACGTGGACCACGAACGCGCCGTAGTCGAGCAGCACCCAGTTGCCGCCGCGCCGGCCCTCGACGTGGAGCGGGCGCACGCCGGCCGCGCGCAGCGTCTCCTCGACGGCGTCGGCGATCGCCTGGACCTGGCGGTCGCTGGCGCCGCTGCAGATCACGAAGTAGTCGGTGAAGTCACTGACCTTGCCCAGGCCGAGCACCCGCAGGTCGCCGGCCTGGCGGTCCTCGGCGGCCGCCACGGCCTGCCGGACGCGTTGCTCGATGTCGTTGCGGGGCGCGCCGGCGGCGCGACGGGGTGCGGAGGACGTGCTCATCGATAGAGGCGATACTTGCGGATGTAGTCTAGCACCTGGGGATGGAGCGCGCCGGGCGGCGGCTCCTCTCCCCGCTTCAACAGCTCGCGCAGCGCGGTCGCCGACCAGGGGAGCGGCCGCCGCGCCACGAACTCGATCTCGCCGGCCTCGAGGCGCGAACGCAGCTCCGGCGGCAGGCCGGGCGCGATCGCCTCGGGCTCGAAGCCCGGCCGCACGATCGCGATCAGCCGCACCCGCTCGATCAGCTCGCGCCAGCGGCGCCAGGTGTCCAGCTCGGCGAGCGAGTCGCTGCCGACGATCAGGTGCAGCTCGGCCGCGGGCAGCTCGGCGCCGAGCGCCTCGACGGTGTCGATGGTGAAGACCTCGCGGCCGGGGGTCAGCTCGCGCGCCGAGGCGTAGAGCCCCTCCTCGCCGAGCAGCGCCAGCTCGACCATGGCGAAGCGCCGCCAGGGCGGCGCGAACTCCCGCCCCGGCTTGTGCGGCGGCCGGGCGGTCGGCAGGTAGAGCACGCGGTCGAGCCCGGCCGCGGCGCGCGCGTCCTGGACCGGCGCCACGTGCCCGGCGTGGATCGGGTCGAAGCTGCCGCCGAACAGGCCGAGCCTCTCGCGCCCGCTCATGCCACTGCCCTCCGCGAGGCGATCCCGCCGGAAGCCCGGCGGGCCGACCTGCCGCACGCGGTCCCGCGCATCTCGCGCCCATTCACGCCGCCGCCCTCCGCGAGGCAATCCCGCGGGAAGCCGGTCGTGCCGACGTGCCGCGCGCGGTCCCGCGCATCTCGCGCCCGCTCACCGGCCCCCCTCCCCCGGCGGGGCCGCGCCGGCGGCGAGCCGCGCCGGCGTCGACGGCTTCTCCGCC
>CAZNIX010000748.1:0-1922 GCA_964573125.1 uncultured Thermoanaerobaculia bacterium | reverse complement strand
CGGCCAGGGCCGGATCCGCGATCGACGCCGTCGACCCGGCGGCCGAGGCCAACGCCGGCCTCGGCGCCGGCGACGAGTGCGGCCTGCGCCTGCTGCCGCCGCCGCCGGGCCTGCGCACCGGGGTCACCCGGGTCGAAGCGGTGGTCGCCGGCGAGGGGGTGGACGGGGTGTCGTTCGCGGTCGACGGCCGCCCGGTCGCGACCAAGAACCGGCCGCCCTACAGCATCGAGATCGACCTCGGCGACGCACCGCGCACGCACGTCGTGACCGCGGCCGCGCTCGGCCCCGGCGGCCGCCTGCTCGCGCGCGACGAGATGGTGATCAACGCCGGCCCCCATCGCTTCGCGGTGCGCCTGGTCGAGCCGACGCCCGGCCGCCGCTACACCGCCAGCTTGCGCGCCCAGGCCGAGGTCGAGGTGCCCGAGGGCGACCGCCTCGACCGCGTCGAGCTGTACCTCAACGACGACCGGCTGGCCACCCTCTACCAGCCGCCCTTCGCCCAGCCGGTGCTGCTGCCGAGCGGGCTCGGCGCCGCCTACGTGCGCGCGGTCGCCTACCTCGCGGACGGCAACGCCGCCGAGGACCTGGTGTTCGTCAACGCGCCCGAGAACCTCGACCAGCTCGACGTCCGCATGGTCGAGCTGTTCACCTCCGCCCTCGACCGGCGGGGGCGGCCGGTCGATGACCTCGGTCGCGACGATTTCGTCGTCCGCGAGGAGGGCGAGGTGCAGGCGGTCCGGCGCTTCGAGCGCGTGCGCGAGCTGCCGATCTGGGCCGGGCTGCTGCTCGACCGTTCGAACTCGATGGCGGAGGAGATCCGCGAGGTGGCGGCCGGCGCGCTCGCCTTCCTCGACCAGGTGCTCACCCCCAAGGACCGCGCCGCCGTGCTCACGTTCAACCACCAGCCCGAGCTGGTGGTGCGCTTCACCGGCGACCGCGAGGTCCTGGCCGGCGGCGTCGCCGGGATCTACACCGAGGGCGGCACCGCGCTCTACGACAGCCTGGTCTACGCGCTCTACTACTTCAGCGGCATCAACGGCAAGCGGGCGCTCTTGGTGATCACCGACGGCGACGACGAAGGGAGCCGTTACGGCTTCGACGACGCCCTCGACTACGCGCGCCGGACCGGGGTCGCGATCTACACCATCGGCCTCGGCCTGCCCGGCAAGAGCGCGCAGATCCAGATGCAGCTCCAGCGCCTGGCCGGCGAGACCGGCGGCCGCTCGTTCTTCATCTCCCGCGCGAGCGACCTCGACCGGGTCTACGAATCGATCGAGCAGGAGCTGCGCACCCAATACCTGCTCGCCTACCAATCGACTTACGGCGGCCGCGACCGCGCGTTCCGCGAAGTCGACGTCGAGGTCAAGCGCCCGGGCGTCTCGGCGAGCACGATCCGCGGCTACTTCCCCTGAACCCCTCCAACCGCCGGGCGGCCAGCCCTCACCAAAGCCGCACCAGGTTCGCTGTGGCAAGGAGGTCCGGTTAGTGGGCGCTCCTCCCAGGCAGCCCTGAGCAAGCGCAGCGCAAGGCGTTTCATTCGCCGACGCCGACGCCGGCGCGCAGCGAAGAGCAGGCGCGAGCAACGCCCCTGAAGTCCCGAGAGCGAGCGCCGGTGCCAGGGAGGAGCGCCCACGAACCGGACCGGCCCCACCCTGCCGACGACCGCCGGCACCGGGAAGGAGCGCCCACGAACCGGGCCGGCGGTACCGCCTCCACCGCGCCGGCACCAAAGGAAAACGGCCTCCGAGTCACCCCGGAGGCCGTATCGGAGATTACTCCCGGCGACGACCTACTCTCCCACGCCGTTTCCAGCGCAGTACCATTGGCGCTGAGGGGCTTAACTGCCGTGTTCGGAATGGGAACGGGTGTTTCCCCCTCGCTAGAGTCACCGGAAAAAGCAAGTCAAAGAGCCGTCGTTCCCG
>CAZNIX010000747.1:1711-1927 GCA_964573125.1 uncultured Thermoanaerobaculia bacterium | reverse complement strand
GCGGCGCGGCCGCCGCGGCGCTCGAGCGGCGCCTGGGGCCGGCCGCGGGCGCCGCCGGCCCGCTGGTGGTGGCGGTCGGCCGGCTGGTCGACAAGAAGGGGTTCGACGTCCTGCTCGAAGCGGCGCCGGCGATCCTCGCCGCCCACCCGCAAGCGCGGCTGGTGATCGGTGGCGGCGGCGATCTCGAGACGCCGCTGCGGCGGCGTGCGGACGCGC
>CAZNIX010000747.1:0-1701 GCA_964573125.1 uncultured Thermoanaerobaculia bacterium | reverse complement strand
ATGCCGATCGTCGTGCTCGAGGCGATGGCGGCGGGCCGGCCGGTGGTCGCGAGCGACGTCGCCGGCTTGCCGCTGGCGGTCGCCGACGGCGAGACCGGGCTGCTGGTGCCGGAGCGCGACCCGGCGGCGCTCGCCGCCGCGGTCGGCGCGCTGCTCGCCGACCCCGAACGCGCCCGGCGCCTGGGCGCGGCGGGCCGGCGGCGGGTCGAGGCGGAGCTGAACTGGGAGGCGATCGCCGCCGTCCACGACCGGCTCTACCGGCAGGCAGCGGCCGGCGCTACTGCAGGTAGCCGAGCGCCTTGAGCGCCTCGCGGGTCTTCTCGTCGTGCTCCTCGACCTCGCGGCGGGGCATGCGGATCCAGTCTCCGGCGCTCCAGGCCTCGAGCACGGCGCGCAGCCGGCGCGCCTGGTCGGAGTGGGAGGCGACCAGGTCGTTCGTCTCGAGCGGATCGGCCGCGAGGTCGTACACCTCGTAGCGCTTCGGCCGGCCCGCGAACGCCGGGTGGTAGACCAGCTTCCAGCGCTCGTCCTCGACGGTGCGGAAGTGGGTGGTCGGCGAGCCGCCGCCGGCCTCGGCGTAGGCGAAGCGGAAGCGCTCGGCGGCGTCCGCCGGCGGCTCGCCGCGCAGCAGCGGCGCCAGGCTGTCGCCCTCCAGCCCCGGCAGCTTGGCGCCGGGCGCCACGAGGTCGCGCAGCGTCGGGTAGAGGTCGACCAGCTCGACCGGCCGCGTCACCCGCCGCCCCCGGGCCACGCCCCCGGCCGGCCACGAGACGATCAGCGGCACCCAGGACCCCGGCCGGTAGGGGAGGCGGCCGTGTCCGAAGTAGTAGCCGTGCTCGCCCAGGCTCTCGCCGTGGTCGGCGGTGTAGACGACCAGCGCGTCGTCGAGCAGTCCGAGGCGCCGGGCCGCCGCCAGCAGCTCGCCGATCTTGCGGTCGGCGAACCAGGCGTTGGCGTCGTACTGGGCGACGTAGTAGCGCAGCTCCCTGCGGTCGCCGAGCGCGACGCCGTCGTTCTGCGTCACGTCGGCGAGCGCGTCGCCGGCGTCCCAGCGGTCGCCGAGGAACGGGTTGTCGACCCCGGGCGGCAGCAGGTACGGCGCGTGGGGGTCGGAGTAGTGGATCCAGGCGAACAGGCGCTCGGCGTCGCGGTGGCGCTCGAGCAGCGGGATCGCCACCTCGTTGACCCGCCGGGCGTCGATCAGAGCGCGGAACGCCGCCCGATCGGCCGGCAGCTCGGCCGCCGGCGCGCGGGTCTCGAGGTACTCGCCGAAGCCGCGGTTCCAGCCCAGCTCGGGCGAGAGCACCGGGTTCGAGATCACCGCCGCGGTGGTGAAGCCGCGGCCGGCCATGAACTCGGGCAGCGTCAGGTAGACGTCGGGGATGCGGATCGCGGCGCTGTGGGTGAGGCCGGTGGTCTGCGGGTAGCGCCCGGTCCAAGCCGAGGCGAACGAGCTGCCGGTGTTCGGCCACTGCGCGACCGCGTGCTCGAACAGCACCCCGTCGGCCGCCAGCGCCTCGGCGGTCGGGCTGGTCGCGCGCGGGTAGCCGTAGGCCGACATGTGATCGGCGCGCAGGGTGTCGACGGTGATCAGCAGCACGTGGCGCGGCGTCGCGCCGGAGGCGCGCCCCGCAAGCGCCGCCGACCGCTCGCGCGCGCAGCCGCCGGCGGCGAGGCCGGCGGCGAGCAGGAGCAGGGCCG
>CAZNIX010000746.1:0-1942 GCA_964573125.1 uncultured Thermoanaerobaculia bacterium | reverse complement strand
AGCTGCGTGGGCTGCGGGCTCTGCGGCGAGGTGGCCCACGCCGCGGTGCTGTGCCCGTCCTTCTACGAGACGCGCGTGGTGCACAACCCGGGCCCGGGCTCCCGCGCGCTGGGCGGGCTGCGGCGCCGGGTCATCGGCTGGCTCCAGCCGGCGTGATGGCGGCCCGCCGTCCCGTCTCGATCCTGATCGCCGCGCTGGGCGGGCAGGGCGGCGGCGTCCTCACCGAGTGGATCGTCGGCGCCGCCGGGCACGCGGGCTACCCGGCCCAGGCCACCTCGATCCCGGGCGTGGCCCAGCGCACCGGCGCCACCACCTACTACGTCGAGGTCTTCCCCGAGCGGGTGGAGGCGGGTGGCGCCGAGCCGATCTTCTCGCTCTATCCGACGCCGGGCGACGTGGACGTGATCATCGCCTCGGAGCTGCTCGAGGCCGGCCGCACCCTCGAGATGGACTACGCCTCGCCCGGCCGCACCACGCTGGTCGCGAGCACGCACCGGCTCTTCTCGATCGCGGAGAAGTCGGCGCCGGGCGACGGGATCTTCCCGCGCGAGAGCCTGGAGGCCGCCGCCCGCAAGCTGAGCCGCCGCTTCGTCGGCTTCGACGCCCTCGCGGTGGCGCGCCGGCAGCAGACCGAGGTCAACGCCCTGCTGCTGGGCGCGCTCTCCGCCACCGGCGTGCTGCCGATGACCGCGGCCGACTTCGAGGCGGCGATCCGCGAAGGGGGCGTCGCGGTTGATCGGAACGTCCGCGGCCTCAAGGCGGGCCAGGAGCTGGTGGCGGCCGGTCCGGCGGGGACGGAACCGCCTCCCGCCGAGCGCCCGTGGGCGGTGGTGAAGGCCGAGCGGGCGGCCGCGCTCGGCGCGCGGGGCGCCGCGTTCCTGGCGCTCGCCGCGCGGACCGAGGTCGAGTTCCCGGAGACGCTCCATCCCGTGCTGGGCGAGGCCCTGGCGCGCCTGATCGACTATCAGGACGCGCGCTACGCCGAGCTGTTCCTCGAGCGGGTCCGGCGGGTGCGCGCGCTCGACCCGGGCGGCCGCCTCACCGCGGTCTTCGCGCGGCGCCTCGCGGTGTGGATGACCTACGAGGACGCGATCCGGGTGGCCGACCTCAAGACGCGCCGCGGGCGCTTCGCGCGCATCCGCCGCGAGAACGCGGCGCCCGAGGGCTCCGTCGTCGTGGTCACCGACTACCTCAAGCCCGACCTGGACGAGCTCTACGGCATCCTGCCCGCCGCGATCGGCGCCCCCATCGCGCGCTGGGCGGAGCGCCGGTGGCCCGGCGGCCGCCCGACGATCGGCCAGCACGTGAAGACCACGACCGTGCTGGGCTTCCTCCGCGTCTGGCTCCTCGCCCGGCTCCGCCGGCTGCGCCCGTCCTCGCTGCGCCGCCAGCGGGAGTTCGCGCTGATGAGCCGCTGGGAGGACACGGTGCTCGCGGCCGCCGCGCTCGACGAGGCCCTGGCCGGCGAGGTGGCGGAGCTGGCCAACGTCGTGAAGGGCTACGGCGAGGTGCGGCGCCGGCTCTCCGGCGCGCTCGAGCGCTTCCTCGACGACGCGGTGCGCCCCGCCATCGAGGCCGACCGCCGCGCCGGTGGGGGCTTCGCCCCCGCGACCGAGATCGTCCGCGCCGGCCGCCTCCGCCTCCTCGCCGAGTCCTGAAAGGTCGACCATGTCCCCCAACGTGCTCCTGACCCGCGACGGCCCCCTCGCCACCGTCACCCTCAACCGCCCCGAGCGCCGCAATTCGCTGAGCGACGAGATGCTCACCGAGCTGGGCGCGGCCTTCGCCGAGCTGCGCGACGACGCGTCCACCCGTGTCGTCATGGTGACCGGCGCGCCCCCCGTCTTCTCCGCCGGGGCCGACGCGGGCCACGCCAAGGCGGCCACCCCGGAGGAGCGTCGCCGGCTCTTTCTCTCACGCAAGTCGCAGTTCCGCCGCCTGT
>CAZNIX010000745.1:809-1947 GCA_964573125.1 uncultured Thermoanaerobaculia bacterium | reverse complement strand
CCGGCGGCGGCCAGGACCGCCCACGCCGGGCGCCGGCGGAGCGCGGCCAGCGCCAGGGCGAGCGCGACCAGGCCGACGTGGAGCGAGAGCACGAGCGGCACCCGTGGCGTCGCCGCCGACCAGTAGCCGAGGCGCCCGAGGTCGCCCGGCCAGCCGAACGGCAGCGGCAGCGCCAGCTCGAGCAGGCGCGCCGGCGCCAGGGCATAGAGCGCCACCTGCGCGGCCGGCACCCCGACCGCCCCACGCAGCGTGAAGGGCAGGACCCGCGCGGTGGCGACGATCTGAGGCAGCGCGATCAGCGCTCCGAGCGCCGCCGTCCCGAGCGCGACGAGGGCGCCGCGGCGGAGCCCGTGGCGGCCGAGCGCGACCAGCCCGAGCGGCACGAGGCCGAGCGCCGCGACGTCCCAGGCGCCGCCGAGGAGAGCCATCCCGCAGGCGATGCCGCCGAGCGCGATCCCGCGCCGGCCGCCGCGCGCCGCTCCCCACAGCGCGAGCGGCCACCAGGCGGTGGCGACGATCACGTGGTGGAACGAGAGCGCGGTCAGCGTCCAGCCGCCGCCGGCGTAGCCCAGGGCGGCGGTGAGCGCCGCCGCGCGGCCCATCGCCAGCTCGCGCGCCAGCGCGAACAGGGCGACCCCGGCGAACAGCCAGTGCAGCGCGTAGTGGAGGTTGAACGCGCTCCAGAACGGCAGCGCCAGGTAGAGCAGGTTGCCGGGGTAGAACGCCGCCGCCTGCGGGTTGCCGCGGAACGGCTGGCCGAGCGCCCACGACGGGTTGAGCGCCGGTATCCGGCCGTCGGCCAGCTCCCGGGCGCCGAACGCCTTGAGCGGCAGGTGGAGGTTGAAGACGTCGCGGTAATAGAGCGTGCGCCGGCCGAGCGCGAGCGGCGTCGCCACCGCCAGCCAGAGCAGGAGCGCCGCCACGGCGACCGCGACCCAGCCGCGGTCGCCGGCACCGGTTGCGACCCCGGCGGCGCCGGCCTCGGCGCGGTCCTCAGCCATCCTCTTCCCCACCCGGCGCCCGCCGGCGCCGGGGCCATGCCAGCGCCAGACAGAGCAGCGCCGCAGCGCCGCCGCCGGCCGCCGCCAGCGCCTCGGGCCACTGGGACACCGCCAGCTCGACGGTGTGCTCGCCGGGC
>CAZNIX010000745.1:0-799 GCA_964573125.1 uncultured Thermoanaerobaculia bacterium | reverse complement strand
AGCGGAAAGACCGGCAGCTCGCGGCCGCCCGCGCGGGCGCGCCACAGGTGCTGGTAGCAACGGCGCACCGCGAGCACGCCGCCCGGGCCGGCAACCTCCACGGTCAGCGCGTCGGGCGCCGCGGCGACCAGCCGCGCCGAGCCGCCCGGGCGGTGGGCCACGGGGCGCGACGCCGCCACCGTCGCCACCGGGTCGTCGGCCCGCGCCACGCGCAGGAGCGCGTCGAGCGGGTGCGCCGCGGTCTCCACCCGGTCCGGCCACCAGACCTCCGGCGCTCCGCCCGCGACCGCGAACAACCCGGTCCGGACTCCGGCCCGAACCTCGCTGTCGAGCGGCACCAGGCCCGGGAGCCCCGGGTCCTCGAACAGCACCACCGCGTCGAGCCCGACCGCGCGCATCCAGCCCACCCGCTCCGGCCAGCTCATCCGCGCGAGGTTCAAGGTGAGCAGCGCGTAGAGCGGCGACGACATGCCCTCGAGGTCGGGATAGAACGGATAGTCGAGGCCGTAGAGCACCCCCGGCGCGGGCGCCAGGTCGAGCGCCTGGAGCCGCTCGTGCTGCGCCTTGGAGCCGGCCTGCGGGTCGTAGCGCAGCGAGGGGTGCCACTGGGGGAAGATCAGGTGCGACGCGAACACCGCCGGGTCCCCGCCGCCGGCGGCCGCGCGCGCCCGCGCGACCCACGGCGCCGGCCGGCGGTAGGGCGCCGTGGAGTCGGTCCGCACCAACGGCCAAAGCTGGAGCAGAGCGGCGAGCTGGAGCGCCGCCAGCGCCGCCGCCAGCGGCCGCGGCGGCAGCCGGG
>CAZNIX010000744.1:0-1947 GCA_964573125.1 uncultured Thermoanaerobaculia bacterium | reverse complement strand
GGCGGCGGGTCGGGGAGCGGCACGGCGGGCGCCGGTCAGCGGGCGCGGCCGGCGGCGGCGCCGAGCCAGGGCTCGACCCGCTCGCGCGGCACCCGCTGGAGCTGGAAGAGCGACGCGATCAGATCGCCGTCGGCGCCGGCGCGCTCGGGGTTGAAGAACTCCCAGACCACGGTCCCGTCGGGCGTGACCTCGATCGCCCGGCCGCTCTCGGTGACCACGATCAGGGTGTTGCCGTTGGCCAGCCGCTCGACGGTGCTCGAGGTGCCGGAGAAGAAGCGCGTCGCCGGGTCGTCGGCCCGGCCGTCGTAGCTCCACGTCGGCCGCCGGCTCAGGAGGTCGTACTCGAGCGCCTGGGAGAGGGCGCCCTCCTGGTGGCCGTTGTTGTGGAACAGCAGGAGCCGGCCGCCGGCGAGGATCTGCGGCTCGTGGATCCGCCGCCACGGCCCGAACCAGTTCCAGACCACGGCCGGGGCGTCGGGGTCGAGGATGAAGACGTTGTTGTGCCCGGGCGAGGCGGAGACGACGTTGCCGGCGGCGAAGACCGGGGAGAGGGGCGCGAGCGAGCCGTCGAGGACCTCGATCGTGTTGGCGTGGAAGTCCTCCCACACGTCGCCCGGCGCGAGCGCGGCCGACTTGCGGATGCTCGCCTTGATCTCCTCCGCCCAGGGCGAGCTCTCGAACGCCTCGAGGATCGACACCCGGCGGCGGATCGTGCCGTCGGGCCCGAGCGTGACCACCATGTCCTCGCCGAACGTCAGGCGGGGATGGAGGTCCGGGATCTTGCGCTCGCGCTTGCCGAGGGTGTGGATCGTGCCGTCGGCGGCGACGAAGAGGTCGTGGTGGAGGCGGGCCGCGGGATCGGTCGCCCAGATCAGGTTCGAGTCGCGGTCGAGCTTGACCATGCCGAAGGGGTCGAAGATCGCGAGCAGCGCGCCATCGTCGAGGAGCTGGACCCGGCGCCAGAACCGGCGCTCGGGCGGCACCGGGTAGCCGGGGGGAGGTTCGATCGACCAGGCGTGCAGCACGCGCCCGCGCAGGTCCGCGAGCGCGGCGTAGGGCGCGTGGCCGGAGACCCACAGGTTGTAGCCCGGCTGGGCGCGCTCGGGGTCGTAGGCGGTGACGCCGCTGCGCTCGGGCGCTCGCCGGTAGCCGGCGAGGTAGCCGAGGGCGGCGAGCCGGTCGAGCTCCTCGGCGGTCGCCGCGGTGGGCGGCTCGCGCCGGTCGCCGGCCGGCCACCAGGAGCCGGCGGGCCGCCCGCCGCCGGCCGCCGCCGGGTCCGCGGGGGCCGCCGGGGCCTCGGGAGGCGGTGCCGGATCCTCCCCGGGCGCGCAGGCGAAGACCAGCCAGAGGACGCCGCCGGCGAGGAGCGTGGACGGGAGCGAGCCGAGGACAGTCTTCATGCCGGGGGTGGGAGCGACGAAGCTACCACGCGCCCCCGGAGCCGGCAAGGACCGCGGGGACCCGGGCCCGGGAAAAACCTCGAATCCGCCGGCGGACGACCCACCCTGCCACGGCCGAGGCGGAAACGCCGGAGGCGCCACCGGGATCGGTGGCGCCTCCGGGCGATTCGGTTCCGCGAGCGCCTCAGGGTGCGGCCGAGGGTTCGCTCGCCGCCGGCTCCTCGAGCCGGGCCAGCCGCTCCTCGAGCCGGCTGATGGTCTCCTGCTGTCGGCCGATGGTGTCGTGCTGCTGCAGGGTGTAGAGGGTCAGCTCCTCGATCTTCTGGAGCAGCGTCATCTGGAACTGGCCGAGGTTGATCCGGCCCTGCTGCTCGAGCTGATCCGCCGAGGGCACGGTGGGCAGGTGCCGGTTCTCGGCGATGAACTCCCCGAGCCGGTCGAGGTCCATCAACGGGTAGTCGGGCTCGAACACGTAGTCGGGCGCGCACGGGCTGCCCGGCGCGGTGCAGGTCGCGCTGAACACGTCGCCGGTGACGGTGAGGTCGCC
>CAZNIX010000743.1:0-1949 GCA_964573125.1 uncultured Thermoanaerobaculia bacterium | reverse complement strand
GGACGTCGCCCGGCCGCGGCGCGGCGGACCCGGCGCCGTCGTGGCCCGACGGCGCCGGAGCGTCGGGCTGCGCCCGCGGCACCGGCGCCGGCCCGCCATTGGCGGACTCGCTCTCGATCGGCGCGATCAGCCGGTAGCCGACCTTGCGGATGGTCTCGATGACCGCCGGCTGCGAGGAGTCGTCGCCGAAGGCCCGACGCAGGTCGGAGATGCAGCGAGTCAGCGACTCGTCGGTGACCGTGACGTCGCTCCAGACCGTCTCGATCAGCTCGTCGCGGGTGACCACCGCACCGGGCCGCGCCGCCAGGCGGAGCAGGACGCGGAGCACCCGCGGCTCGACCTGCAAGGTTCCCTGGGGTCCCGTGATCCGGTTCAGCGACGGCTGCACCAGGAAGCCGGCGACCCGGAACTCGGCCGGGTATTGTCTCGCTTCACCCACCGACGCTCCCACGCGGATCAAGCCGTTTCAAGGGCCGCGTCACGGCCGGAGCCGGTGCCGGCTCCCGAAGCCGCGGTCAACTCCCGGGAAACGCGATCGGCTCTTCCGCAAAGCTCCCTTACGTCCGTTCACGCTCGCTGTTTAGGTACTCCGCCGGGCGCGAGCCGTTCACGGCCTCCAGCCAGCGTGGGCTGCACACGGATCGGCGACCGACCGGCGCACGCGGTGGACGGGATGCCGGCGCTCCGCGGAGCGAGCCCTGGAAGCCGAGACGCCGCGCTTACGGCGCCAGCCGCTCGCGCGCCCAGCCGCCTTCCGCCCGCCGGTAGCGCAGGCGGTCGTGGAGGCGGTTCTCGCGCCCCTGCCAGAACTCGAACTCGTCGGGGCGCAGGCGGTAGCCGCCCCAGCCGGGCGGGCGCGGCACCGCGCGGCCGGCGTGCTCGGCCTCGGCGCGGCGGTAGCGCTCCTCCAGCTCGGCGCGGCCGGCGACGACCGCGCTCTGCCGGGAGGCGACGGCGCCGAGCTGGGCGCCGCGCGGGCGGCTCGCGAAGTAGGCCTCGGACTCCGCGGCCGGCACCTTCGTCACCGCGCCCGCGATCCGCACCTGGCGGTGGAGCGGCGGCCAGTAGAAGACCAGCTCCGCCCGCGGGTTGGCCGCCAGCTCCGCGGCCTTGCGGCTGCCGTAGTTGGTGTAGAAGACGAAGCCGTCCGGGCCGTAGCCCTTGAGCAGGACGACCCGCGCCGAGGGGCGGCCGGCGACGTCGGCGGTGGCCAGGACCATGGCGTTGGCGTCGTCGAGCCCGGCCCCGAGCGCGGCCTCGAACCAGCGCCGGAACTGCTCCACCGGATCGTCCGCCGCCGACCCCTCGTCGAACGGCTCCCCCTCGTACTCGCGGCGCAGCTTCGAGGTCTCGGTCATGCGAGGCGGGATTGTACGCCAGCGGTCCTGGACACCCGCGAGGGCGAAGAGACTCCCAGAGAAGGACCGCACGGTCCCCATCCGGCAGCCGACGAAACCTCCGCCGAGACCCCCGCTCGGCGGCGGCGAGTGCTCGAGTCGTTCGACTCTCTCGACCGGAATCCCGACTACGACTACGAGTCTGAACGCCGGCGGCGCCGAGGGCCGGTGCACCCCGCCGGCCTCCGCAAGGCTGATTCCGGGGCACCACGACGACAAGCCGCCGTCGCCACATCCGGCGACCGCCGGTGGCTGCTTCCCGCGACCGGAGGCGGGGGATGGCGAGGAGCCGCCGGCGCCCGTCGCTCAAAGCGGCTATCGAGATGAAAAAACAGCAACTTGCGCTCTGAGCCTACACTTGATTTACGCCTAGATACCGCCTAGTTTCGAGGCCGTTGGAGGCACCGATGGCGGGGGTCGAGGCAACGGCACGGGCGATCGAGACGGCGGAGGTATGGCCGGTGGGAGCGGACGCCGGGCCGGCGCCGGGGCCGCGCGAGGCGGCGCCCTGGGGGGCGCGGCCGGCGCTGCCGCGGGAGGCGGAGCCCTGGG
>CAZNIX010000742.1:0-1958 GCA_964573125.1 uncultured Thermoanaerobaculia bacterium | reverse complement strand
CACCGGATCAACATCATCGACACTCCGGGCCACGTCGACTTCACCGCCGAGGTCGAGCGCTCCCTGCGCGTGCTCGACGGCGCGGTGGCGGTGTTCGACGCCGTCGCCGGCGTCGAGCCGCAGTCGGAGACGGTGTGGCGCCAGGCCGACCGCTACCGGGTGCCGCGGATCGCGTTCGTCAACAAGATGGACCGCGTGGGCGCCGATTTCGAGCGCACGATCTCGATGATGCGCTCGCGGCTCGCCGCGACGCCGGTCGCGATCCAGCTCCCGTGGGGCAAGGAGGACGGCTTCAAGGGGGTGATCGACCTGGTGCGGATGCGCGGCATCCTGTACAAGGACGAGTCGCTGGGCGCCGACTACGAGGAAGTCGAGATCCCGGAGGCCTACGCCGACCAGGCGCACAAGATGCGCGAGCGGCTGGTCGAGGCGGTGGCCGAGACCGACGACACCCTGCTCGAGAAGTACCTCTCGGGCCAGGAGGTGACGGTCGAGGAGATCCTCGCCGCCCTCCGCCGCGCCACCGTCGCCAACGCGCTGCAGCCGGTCGTGTGCGGCGCCGCGTTCAAGAACAAGGGGGTGCAGCCGCTGCTCGACGCGGTGGTCGACTTCCTCCCCTCGCCGCTCGACGTGCCGCCGGTCGAGGGTCTCGACCCCGACAGCGGCGCCGTGGTCGTCCGCCCGTCGGCCGACGACGCCCCGTTCGCGGCGCTGGTGTTCAAGATCATGAGCGACCCGTTCGTCGGCCAGCTCGCGTTCTTCCGCGTCTACTCCGGCCACGTCGAGTCGGGCACCTCGGTGCTCAACGCGACCACCGGCAAGAGCGAGCGCATCGGGCGGCTGCTCAAGATGCACGCCAACAAGCGCGAGGAGATCTCCGAGGTCTGGGCCGGCGACATCGCCGCCGCGGTCGGCCTGCGCAACGTCACCACCGGCGACACCATCTGCGCGCCCAAGTCGCCGGTGGTGCTCGAGTCGATGAGCTTCCCCGAGCCGGTGATCTCGGTCTCGATCGAGCCCAAGACCAAGGCCGACCAGGAGAAGCTCGCCCAGGCGCTCGGCAAGCTGACCCACGAGGACCCCACGTTCCGCGTCCACACCGACCCCGACACCGGCCAGACTCTGATCTCGGGCATGGGCGAGCTGCACCTCGAGATCATCGTCGATCGCCTGGTGCGCGAGTTCAACGTCGGCGCCAACATCGGCAAGCCGCAGGTCGCCTACAAGGAGACGATCACCGCCGAGGCCGAGGGCGAGGGGCGCTTCGTGCGCCAGACCGGCGGCCGCGGCCAGTACGGCCACGCCAAGATCCGCCTCCGGCCGGCGCCCGACCAGGAGTTCTCGTTCGAGAACAAGGTCGTCGGCGGCGCCGTCCCGCGCGAGTTCGTCAAGCCGATCGAGCAGGGGATCAAGGAGGCGATGGAGACCGGTCCGCTCGCCGGCTACCCGGTGACCGGGGTCGCGGTCGAGCTCTACGACGGCAGCTACCACGAGGTCGACTCCTCGGAGGTGGCGTTCAAGATCGCCGGCTCGCTGGCGTTCCAGGACGCGACCAAGAAGGCGCACCCGGTGCTCATGGAGCCGGTGATGGCGGTCGAGGTGGTCACCCCCGAGGAGTACATGGGCGAGGTGATCGGCGACATCACGTCGCGCCGCGGCCGGGTCCAGCACATGGAGGCGCGCGCCAGCTCGCAGGTGATCACCTGCCGGGTGCCGCTGTCGGAGATGTTCGGCTACGCCACCGACCTGCGTTCGGTGACCCAGGGCCGGGCCAACTACACCATGCAGTTCGCGGCCTACGAGCAGGCGCCGAAGAGCGTCAGCGAGGAAGTCGTCGCCAAGGCGGCGGGCTGAGGAGCGAGCGCGATTCCCTGACGAGGTGACGGAGAGAGGGCAGGAGGGACCATGGGCAAGACGAAGTTCGAGCGCACGAAGCCGCACGTGAACATCGGGACGAT
>CAZNIX010000741.1:0-1960 GCA_964573125.1 uncultured Thermoanaerobaculia bacterium | reverse complement strand
AGCCCGTCGGGGTGACCCGGCGGGCGCGCTTCCGCTACACTCGCGGCGCCGGCGGCGCCCCGCCGGCAGCGCGCCGATGCCCTCGCTCACTCCGCTCGCCCGCGGCCGCCTGCTGCTCGCCGCCACGCCGCTGGTGCCGCTGCTCGCGGCGGTGCCCGGCGGCGGCTGGCTCTTGCCGCTCGCCGCGCCGCTCACCGTCTACGGCTGGTTCCGTCGGCGCGTCGCCGCCGGCGACTACCCGGGCGCCTGGCGGCTGGGGCTGGCCTGGGCGGCGCTGCTCAGCCTGGGGGTGATCGCGCTCGTGATGCTGCTGCCCGCGGCCGCCGAGCGCGGCATCGTCCACGGCGAGGCCTACCGGACCGAGATGTTCCAGTGGATCGAGACCGGGCTCGGGCGCGAGAACGATCCCCGCGCCTTCATCCCCCAGCACCTGCTCCACCTCGCTCTCTTCATCCTGCTCACCTGGGCCTCGGGCGGCTACCTCGGGCTCGCGCTCGGCGCCGCCCTGGTCGCCTACATGAGCTACTTCGTCGGCGCCTACGCGGTCGCCAGCGGCCACCCGCTGGCCGGCGCGCTCGCCGCCTGGGTGCCGTGGTCGGTGCTGCGGGTGGCCGCGTTCGTGCTCGTCGGCGCGGTGTTCGCGCGCCCGCTGCTCGTCCGCCGGCCATGGCCGTTCGGGCGCCGGGAGGGGATGCTGCTCGCACTCGCCGCCAGCGGCATCCTCGGCGACATCGTGGTCAAGGCCCTGCTCGCGCCGACCTACGGCCTGTTCCTGCGCCAGCTCGCCGGCGGCGCGCTCTGAGTTCTTCGGCTCCCACCCACCCGGGCGGGGCTCGCCCCCACCCGCCGGCGCGCCGGGTCCCCTCCGAAGGCACGTACCGCCGGTCGCGCGCGGCCGGCTACGCTGCCGGCCCAGGAGGCTGCCCATGATTCCCACACCGGCGATCCAGACGATTCTGGTCGGCGACGCCCTGACTCCGGGCAGCGACCGGGTGGTCGCCGCCGCGCGCGCGCTGGCGCGCGCGTTCGGCGCCCGGCTCCGACTGCTCCACGCCGAGCCTCGGCCGGCCGACCTGCTCGGCGGCGTCGGCGACACCGATGTGCTCTGGCGCGCGCGCCGCGAAGGGGTCGAGCGCGCGCTCGCCGAGCACGCGGCCCGGCTCGGAATCGGCGCCGACGCGCTGGACGGCGTCGGCTGCGAGGAGGGGGTGCCCCACCGCGTGCTGGTCGAGGCCGCGCGCCTGGGCGGCGCCGATCTGCTCGTGGTCGGAGCCCACGAGGGGGCCGGACTGTCGGGCGTGTTCGGCGCCACCGCGGCGCGCGTGCTCCGCCACGCCACCCGGCCGGTGCTGGTCGTCCGCGGCGACCTCGACCGGCCGCCGCGGCGGGTGCTTCTGCCGGTCGATCTCTCGCCGCTCTCCGCCGACGCCTTCCGCGCCGGCCTCGACCTGATCACCGCCTGGGGCGGCGAGGGGGTCGAGGCCGAAGCGCTGTTCGCGCTCACCGAGGTCGACCGGCGCAGCCACGAGGCCGCCGACCGCGGCGACGCCCACGAGGCGGCGGTGGCCGCGCTGTTCCGTTTCGTCGCCGCCCACCGGGGCGGTTTCGCGGGCGAGATCGCGCAGCGCGTCGCCGACGGCGAGCCGCGCGCGGAGATCCTGCACCGGGTCGGCATCCTGCGCCCCGACCTGGTGGTGCTCGGCACCCACGGTCGCAGCGGCTTCGAGCTGCTGCTGATGGGCAGCGTCGCCGAGGGGGTGGTGCGCGAGGCCGGCTGTAGCTGCCTGGTCATCCCGCCCGACGCCGCCCTGCGCGCCGCGCTCGCCCGCGAGGCCGCGGCGCGCGAGGCGTAGCCGGGCGGCGCATCGGCGCCCCGGCTTCGAACACCCGGCCGGGCGGGAAGCGCCCCACTCTCGCGCGCGGCGCCCGACCGCACCCGCGCCCGCCCCCCCCCCCCCGC
>CAZNIX010000740.1:0-1960 GCA_964573125.1 uncultured Thermoanaerobaculia bacterium | reverse complement strand
CGCCGGACGCCGGGGCGGCGCTCGGCAGCGAGCTGGCGCGCCTGCGCTTGGCCGCCGAAGGGCGCGGGCTGCTCGCGGTCGGCGTCCACCTCGACCTCGCGGCGCCGTCCGCGGCCGCGCTCGAAGCGCTCGCGAGCGCGCTCGACGGCGCCCGCGAGGCGCTCGGCGAGGGGCTGTTCCTCTCCGCCCGGCTCGATCCCGCGCACCTCGACGCGCCCGAGGCCGAGAAGCTCGCGCGCGCCGCCGATTTCGTGGTCTGCCCGCTCTACGGCCAGCCGCCCGAGGAGCCCGAGTCCGAGGCGCGCTGGCGCATCCAGCGGGTGACCGAGCGGGTCCGCCGGCTCGAGGAGCTGGGCGGCGACTACCTGATCGGGGTGACCACCGTCGGCGCCGCCTACCGGCTGGGGCCGGACGGCGGGCGTCTCGACGCCACCGCCGGCGCCGATCTCACCGAGCTGGTGCGCAACCGCGCGCTCGAGCGCACCCGCGACCGCCTGCTCGCGGGCTGGGACCGCCGCGAGCTGACCTTCGCCGTCCAGCGCCGTACCCAGGCCGCGGGCTGGGAGCTCGCCCCCGGCGAGTCGCTGCGCGCGGTGCAGGTCCAGGGGCGCGACGTGGTCGAGCTGCGGCGCCGGCTGCGCGAGGCCCAGACCGCGCACTGGCTCGGCGAGCTGTACGTGCGCGCGCCGCGGCCGGAGGAGCGGCTGGCGCTCCCGCTCGGCCAGCTCGCCGACGCCCTGCTGGGGGTGACCCCGCGCGCCGAGCTGAAGATCGAGCTGCGCGAGGCCCGGCGCACCGCCGACGGGTTCGCGTTCCGCGTCGCCCTGATCAACACCGGCGAGAGCCCCACCGACCCCGCCGACATCGCCTCCAACTACGTCGAGCTGCGCGTGCCCGGCGGCCGGATCGCCTCGGTGTCGCCGGGCGGCTTCCGCCGCTACGCGATGTACGTCGGCCGCAACGAGGCGACCGACATGCGCGCGTTCCGCCACGCCGACGGCGTGCGCCTGTACGCGACCCTGGTCGACGCCGGCGAGGAAGTGGTCAGCGGGCGGGTGGTGGTGCGGACGAGCGCGGGCGCGATCGAGGCGGGCGGACGCTTCCTGCTGCCGGGAGGCGGGGAGTACGAGCTGCCGGAGCAGCGCTGGCCGTGAACGGGGGACGGCGGCCGGCGCTCCTGCTCGCCGCCGCGGCGACGCTGGGGGCGCTCGGCTGCGGCGGTCCACCGGCTCCCGCCGCGGCACCGCCCGCGGGGTCGGTCCCGGTGGTCGATCTGGTCGCCGCCTCGGCGCGCGCCCGGGTGCGGTGCGAGGTCGGCCGCATCGACGTCGGCACGCCCGCCGGCCGGGCGTATCTGGACCGCGGCTGGTCGATCGACGAGACCGCGGGCGGCGTCACCGGAGCGTGGGGGCTGGACGCGGCGTCGACCGTCCGGCTGTTCCTCGCCCGGCCGCGGCCGTTCGAGGGCGGCGGGCACGGTGGTCGAGGCGCGGGTCGAGCTCACCGACCTGGTCCCGACCCTCCTCGAGCTGCTCGGCGAGCCCGTCCCGGCCGACCTCGACGGGCGGAGCCTGGCGCCGGCGATCGCCTCGCCCGGCCGGCGTGGCGGCGATCCGGTCCACGCGCACCTCGACCTCGACGGCCGGCGCTTCGACGCGGCGATCGAGGGGGAGTTCAAGCTGATCCGGCGGCTGCCGGCGGGGCCGGCCGGCCGCCGGCTCTTCGATCTCGCCGCCGACCCCGGCGAGCAGCGCGACCTCGCGGACGAGCGGCGGGTGACCGCCGGCTGGCTGGAGTCCCTGCTCCTGGCTCGGAGCCGGCCGCGGGGGGTGCTCGCAGCCGCGGAAGCGACGCCGGACGAGGAGCTCGCGGAGCGGCTGCGCGCGCTCGGGTACGTGGATTGAGGAGTGCTGCGCCCCCCTCCCCGGGCGAGTGAATCGCCCGGGTCCCCTCCCCTGTC
>CAZNIX010000739.1:0-1961 GCA_964573125.1 uncultured Thermoanaerobaculia bacterium | reverse complement strand
CGCGAGCGGCGCGGTCGGCGCCGTCAGCGCAGACCGCCCGGCGGGCGAGGCGCGGCCGCCGGCGGATCCTGCGGCGCGCGAGGCCCGGGCGCCGCGCCTGCTGGTGGTCGAGGACGAGGAGGCGATCGCCGAGGGCCTGGCGGTCAACTTCCGCCACAAGGGCTACCGGGTCGACCTCGCCGCCGACGGCGAGCGCGCGCTCGAACTGCTCGCGGCCGCGCGCTATGACCTGGTCGTCCTCGACGTCCGCCTGCCCGGGATCGACGGCTTCGAGGTCTGCCAGCGCCTGCGCGCCGCCGGCGACCTGACCCCGGTGCTGATGCTCACCGCTCGCGGCCAGCCCGACGACGTCGTCTACGGCCTCAAGCTCGGCGCCGACGACTACGTCACCAAGCCGTTCGACCTCGCCGAGCTGCTCGCCCGCGCCGAGGGCCTCCTGCGCCGGGTGGCGTGGTCGAGCGCCGGCGGCGGCGAGGAGGGGCGCTTCCGCTTCGGCGACTTCTGGGTCGACTTCAAGACCTACCAGGCGAAGACCCGCCGGGGCGTGGTCGAGCTGTCGCGCAAGGAGCTGGCGGTGATGCGGCTGTTCGCGGAGCGGCCGCGCCAGGCGATCTCGCGCCGGGAGCTGCTGGCCGAGGTCTGGGAGCTGCCCCACCACCCCAACACCCGGGTGGTCGACAACGTGATGGTGTCGCTGCGGCGGGCGTTCGAGGAGTCCTCGTGGCGCCCGCGCCACATCCATAGCGTGCGCGGCGTGGGCTACCGCTTCGAGCCCTGACCCATGGCGCGCCGGAAGAACCGTCATCTGCTCCACGGCGTGCGCAAGGCCTCCCCGCCGGGCTCCCCGCCCGGCACCCTGGTGGCGCGCGAGCGGCGCGAGCCCGGGGCGGCGACGGCGACGCTGCGCATCCTCGCCTACGGCCCGGACAAGATCGAGGAGTGGACCTCGACGTCGGTCGACGACCTCGACCGGCGCGCCGGGCCGGACCGCCCCGGCGCCCCGGTCGCGCCCGGCGCCGCGGTGATCTGGATCGACGTGCTCGGCCTCCACGACCTCGACGCCCTGCGCCGGCTCGGCGAGCGCTTCCACCTCCATCCGCTCGCGCTCGAGGACGTGCTCAACACCGCCCACCGGCCGAAGACCGAGGACTACGGCGACCACCGCTTCGTGATCGCCAAGGCGGTCGTGCTGGGCGACACCGTGACCACCGAGCAAGTGTCGCTGTTTTTCGGGCGCGGCTTCGTCCTCACCTTCCAGGAGACCCCGTGCCGGGCGTTCGAGGCGGTGCGCGAGCGCATCCGCGGCGCCCGCTCGCGGATCCGCGCCGCCGGCGCCGACTACCTCGCCTACGCTCTCCTCGACGCCGTGATCGACGAGCTGTTCCCGGTCCTCGAGCGCTTCGGCGAGCGGCTCGAGGTGCTGGAGGAGGAGGTGGTCGAGAAGCCCGTCCGCGCCACCCTGGAGCGGATCTACCACGCCCGCCGGGAGCTGCTCCTGTTGCGCCGGGCCGCCTGGCCGCAGCGCGAGGTGATCCAGGCGCTCGAGCGCGACGCGTCGGGGCTGGTCGACGCCGAGACCAAGGTCTACCTCCGCGACTGCTACGACCACACCATCCAGGCGCTCGACTTCATCGAGGTCTACCGCGAGCTGGCCGCAGGCATGCTCGAGGCCTACCTCTCGGGGCTCTCGAACCGGCTCAACGAGGTGATGAAGGTGCTGACCATCATCGCCACCATCTTCATCCCGCTGACCTTCGTCGCCGGCGTCTACGGCATGAACTTCAAATTCATGCCGGAGCTGAGCTGGCGCTTCGGCTACCCGGCGGTGATGGCGCTGATGGCGGTGATGGCGGCGGGGATGCTGATCTACTTCAAACGAAAGGACTGGTTCTAGTCTTTTGAGAGGGGGGTTGTTCCAACCCCCCTCCCCGCGGGAGTGAATCCCGCGGGTCCCCTCCCCC
>CAZNIX010000738.1:0-1962 GCA_964573125.1 uncultured Thermoanaerobaculia bacterium | reverse complement strand
CGGGAGGCCGTCGCGCCAGGTGCCGGGCAGGGGGTGGAACGCGGCCGCGCCGCCGGGGCCGGCGGCGGCGACCAGCAGGCTGTCCGCGGGCACGCGCACCACCGCCGCCGGCGAGTGGGTGTTGACGATCACCTGGCGCAGCGGGTTGGCGGCGTCGACCGCGCGCTCGGGGTCGACCGCGGCGTCCTGGAGCAGCGCGAGCATCGCGCCCAGCCGGCCGGGGTGGACGCCGTTCTCGGGCTCTTCGAGCGCGAGCAGGCGCCAGCCCTCGCGGTCGGCGGCGGCGACCGCGAGCGCGAGCAGCCGCAGCGAGCCGTCCGAGAGCGCCGGCGCCGGGTGGTCGGAGCCGTCGGGGGCGGTCACGCGCACGGTCAGGAGGCGCCGCTCGTCGTCGCGCTCGACGCGCACCGCGGCGACGTCGTCGCACAGCGCGGCGAGCGTCTTGCCGATCTCGCCGTAGACCTCGGCCGGCGGACGGCCTCCGTGGTGGGCGAGGTGGTGGAGGGTCGCCGCGAGGTGGGCGCCGCGGTCGCCGAGGCGGCCGGGCGCGGTCAGCGGGTCCGGCTCGCGCAGCGCCGAGGGCTCGGGCTGGAGCAGGCGCCAGTTCCGCATCTCGTGGCGCGCGAGCAGCGCGGTCGGGCTCTCGGCGGCGCTCGCGCCGGAGAGGACGGTGCGCGGCAGGCGGTCGGCCTCGTACGCGCGCGGCGCGCCGAGCGGCTCGCCGTCCTGGTGCAGCACTACCGCCCGCCCCGCCGGGCGCTCCTCGGTCGAGATGAAGTAGGGCGCCCGGCGGCGGCTCGCGACCACCGACTCGCGCCAGCGCGCCGCGGCGTGCTCGAACGGGAGGTGGCGGTGCGCCTCGCCCTCGGGGACGTGGGTCAGGGTCTCCTCGACCACCGCGAGCGGGCCGGCGCCGGCCGGCGAGGGGGCGCGGGCCGGTGCATCGCCGCGCCGGGCGAGGGTCAGCTCGTAGCGCAGGAAGGTGCTGGTCGCTGCCGCCTCCTGGCCGTAGTCGTCGACGCCGCGCGGCGGCACGATCATCTCGGCGGCGAGGGTCAGGCGATCGGCGCGCGCGCCGCCGAGCCGGCAGAGCAGGTTCTCGGCGCCGCCGGCGCCGCCGCGCACCGACCGCGCCGCCTCGTCGAGCGGCCGGTCGGCGAGGAGCGAGAGCAGCCGCAGGGCGTCGAACAGGTTCGACTTGCCGGCGCCGTTGGCGCCGGCGACGCACGTGAACGGGCCGAAGCGCACGTCCACGTCCGCCAGGTTCTTGAACCCGCGGACCTCGAGGCGGGTGAGCACGCTGATTCTCCGCCGCGCATCCTACCCGAGCCCCGGCGGGACGGGCTTTTTCGATTTCAGCGGCGGCGCAACAAACCCTTTGCCGGCTCGGACCGTATACAGGGATTAGAGACGGGACGACACACAGTCTCCTTCTCCCTCATCCCTCCTCCAGCCCCGCCACAGGCGGGGCGCTTTTTTTGTTGACCGGGCTTATCGGCGTTGGCGCCACGGGCGGTCGGCGACGCCGGCGCCCTCGCGCAGGAGGCGCGGGCCGATCTGGGCGACCACGCGCAGGTAGCGCCGCTCCTGCTCGGGGTCGAGCAGCTCGCGGGTGTCGAGGATGCCGCGCGCCGTGTTCTCCTCCATGCGCGTGAAGACGGCGGCGATCTCGCCGATCAGGGTCTCGATCCGCTCGCGGTCGGGCTCGGCGGCGAGCAGCTCGCGGCGCAGCTCGGCCTGGAGCTGGAAGCGCTCGCGCGCGAGCGCGATCCCGTCCTCGAACATCCGGCGCTGGAGGTCGAGGAAGCGCTCCCGCTCCGCGCCGGCCAGTCCCAGCCCGTCGGCCAGGCGCTCGAGCCGCCACCCGGCCGCCGCCGGGAGCTGCGGGCGCTCCTCGCCGGCCGGACCGAGCGGGCCGGACGGGACGCCGGCGAGCGGGCCCGGCGGGCCGGCCGGGACGCC
>CAZNIX010000737.1:0-1965 GCA_964573125.1 uncultured Thermoanaerobaculia bacterium | reverse complement strand
CGGCGGACGCACCGCCGCCGGCGGGCGCGAGCGGCGCCGCGCGGGCGACGGTCGTGGCGCGCGGGGAGGTCATGGCTCGGCTGGGCCGCGCCGGCTCGGGTCGCGGCGCTCCGGGAGTAGGAGCGTAGTCTACCAGCCCGCCCTGCCGCCCCCCCTCTTGCTAGCATCGGGCGATTTTCACGCGCGGCCACGGCGGCCCGGCGGCGATCCGATCGCGGAACGGAGGGCGGGATGGCGAGCAAGGCGAGAGCGGGAGAAGCGTGCGCGGCGCCGGCGGCGGCAGGGTCGGCCGATCGCGCGCGACGGATGCCACCGGCCTTCCAGGCGGCGCTCGCCGCCGCGCTGACGGCGATGACGATGCTCGGCGCCGGCGGCGCCGCCGGCATCGAGTGGGGGGCGAGCCTCGCCGACTACCTACCGGCCGGCGGCGACTACGATCCGGCGATCCCGACCCCGGCCTCGGTGCTCGGATTCGAGATCGGCGAGCGCCACGTGCGGCCGGACGAGCAGGTGCGCTACCTCGAGGCGCTGGCGGCGGCCTCTGACCGGGTCGCGCTCGAGATCCAGGGGCGGACCCACGAGGGCCGGCCGCAGCCGCTCGCGATCGTCACCTCGGCGGGAAACCACGCGCGGCTGGAGGAGGTCCGGGCCGCCCACCTCGCGCTCTCCGATCCCGCCGCCCCCGACCCCTCGCCCGAGCGGCTCGACGAGCTGCCGGTCGTGGTCTTCCTCGGCTACTCGATCCACGGCAACGAGGCGAGCGGCGCCAACGCCGCGCCGCTGGTCGCCTACCACCTCGCGGCCGGGCGCGGCCCCGAGGTCGCGGCGCTCCTCGAGCGCGCGGTCGTCCTGCTCGACCCCAGCCTCAACCCGGACGGCATCGGGCGCTTCGCCGGCTGGGTCAACGCCCACCGCGGCCGCCGGCCGGTCGAGGACCCCGAGGACCGCGAGCACAACGAGCCGTGGCCGGGCGGGCGCGGCAACCACTACTGGTTCGACCTCAACCGCGACTGGCTGCTCGCCCAGCACCCGGAGAGCCGCCACCGGGTCGCGACCCTCCGCCGCTGGCGCCCGAACCTGCTCGGCGACTACCACGAGATGGGGAGCGACGCCACCTACTTCTTCCAGCCCGGGGTGCCGAGCCGCCAGAACCCGCTCACGCCGCCCGAGAACCTCGAGCTGACCCGGCGAGTGGCCGGGTTCCACGCCCGCGCGCTCGACCGCGCCGGGCGCCGCTACTACACCGAGGAGACCTTCGACGACTTCTACCCGGGCAAGGGCTCGACTTACCCCGACCTGACCGGCGCGGTCGGCGTGCTCTTCGAGCAGGCGAGCGCGCGCGGCCACCGCCGCGAGAGCGCGCGCGGCCCGCTCAGCCTGCCGTTCACGGTCCACAACCAGGCGCTGACCTCGCTCTCGATGCTCGAGGCCGCGGGCGCGATGCGCCGCGACCTGCTCGCCTATCAACGGCGCTTCGCGGTCACCGCGCTCGAGCTCGCCGCAGCCGACCCGGTGCGCGCGTTCGTCTTCGGCGCCGGCGGCGACCCGGCGCGCGCGTTCCACCTGCGCGAGGTGCTCGCCGCCCACGGCGTCGAGGTGCACTCCCTGACCCGGCCGGTCGAGGCCGAGGGGTGGCGCTTTCAGCCCGGGAGCGCCTGGGCGGTGCCGCTCGCGCAGCCCCAGTACCGCCTGATCAAGGCGCTGTTCGAGGCGCGCACCGAGTTCGCGGACTCGACGTTCTACGACATCTCGGCCTGGACCCTGCCGCTCGCGTTCGGGCTGCCGTCGGCGGCGCTCGGCGGGCGCGCCTGGGAGCCCGACCTGCTCGGCGAGCGCGAGGCGCCGCCGGCGCCGCCGCCGGGCCGCCTCCCCGCGTCGCCCTCGCCCTACGCCTACGCCTTCGAGTGGAGCGGCGGCCATGCGCCGCGCGCGCTCCAGCGCCTGCTCGACGGCGGCTTCCGCGCC
>CAZNIX010000736.1:0-1973 GCA_964573125.1 uncultured Thermoanaerobaculia bacterium | reverse complement strand
GCGAGCCAGCCCGCCGCCAGCTCCGCGGCGAGCGCGGGATCGAACGGCCGCGCGCCGGCGACCATCGCGCGCAGCTCGAACCAGCCGAGCGCCGCCGCCGCCAGCTCCGCGGGCGGCCAGGCGTGGGGGCCGTCGAAGAACTCGATGCGGTGGCGGACGCCGGCCGCGGCGAGCGGCTCGGCGAGGGCGTCGACCTCGTGGAAGTTGAAGTCCTCGCGGCCGGCGGCGGCGAAGACCGCGAACGGCAGACCGTCCAGCGGCAGCTCCCGCGGCAGGCCGGCGCCGGCGAGGAAGACGCCCGTGATCGCGCCGCCGGCGCCGGCGGCGAGCGCCCCGGCGCCGCGCGCGGTGCCCGAGAAGCCACCGAAGTAGATCCGTCGGGGGTCGATCGCGATCCGCTCGGGGGCGTCGGCGAGGATCGCCGCCGCCGGACCGCGGATCTCCTCCCAGCCGGCGTCGCTCGCCGAGTCGTTCGACGACACGAGCACCCAGCCGAAGCGCTCGGCGGCGGCCTGGAAGCGCTCCGCGGCGCGCCGCCCGCGTCCGCGGGGATCGAGCAGGAAGAGCGCCGGCCACGAACGCTCGGGCGTGTAGGCCGACGGGAGGTAGAGCGCGTAGCTCTTGGCGGGATCGGCGCGGCACGCCAGCGGGTCGACGATCTCGCCGCGCGGCAGCGCCTGGACCCGCTCCGGCGCCTGCGCCCACCGCGGCACCGCCGGGGCGAGCGCGGCGAGGAGGAGGGCGATCCGGATCGCCGTCTTGCCGAGACGCGGCCCGCTCATGCGCGTGAATACGCGCCGGCACCCGGGCGGGTTCGCGGGGTCGGCGTCGGGCTCAGGTCCAGAGCCGGCCGAGCGGGATCTCGAGCCCCTCGAAGCCGTCGGGCCGGAACACCTCGTCGCCGCTCGGCGACTCGGCCTCGACGTAGTCGCCGCCGCGCAGGACGAAGCGGGTCAGCGTCCGCCTCTTCGGATCGACCAGCCAGTACTCCGGGACGCCGATCGCCGCGTAGTCCGCGCGCTTGCGCACCGAGTCGTAGCGGCGGCTGCCGGGCGAGATCACCTCGACCGCGACGTCCGGCCGGCCGTGGGCGAGGCCTTGCTCGTCCTCCTCGCCCGGGAGGTTGCCCGGGCGGAAGTACTGGACGTCGGGCATCACGCCGCGGTGGTCGTGGATGCGCACCTTGTAGCCGGAGGGGAGGACCTCGCCACCGCCGCGATCCCAGGCCCAGTGCGTGAGCAGGGCGATGAGCGCTCCAACAGCGATCTCGTGCGGTCGGGTCGGCGCCTCGCCCTCCACGAGGCGCCCGTCGAGCAGCTCGCGCCGGTCGTCGTCGTCGAGCTTCAGGAAGTCGTCCCAGGTGACGAGCCGGGGAGCGGTCCGAGGTCCGGTCAGGATCGCCATCGGAGCCTCCGTTTCGCACCCAGGACGTTAGCAGATCCACCGGGACGCCGGGGTTGCGCCTCACTCTCTCCAGACGGATTCCGGCGTTCCGTTTCGATCCGCGGGCCCGAGGACGGCGCCGGCTTCCGCCGAAAACTCCGCCCGCCTCCAGCCGCGCACGGAGTTGACCAGCCACAGCTCCTCGCACCCGGACAGCTCGTCGAGGCGGATCGCCGCCTCGCGCACCGTGCCCTGGGCGAGGAGGTGCGCACGCAGGACGCCGGGGAGGAGCCCGGCCTCAACCGGCGGGGTGAGCAGCTCGCCGCCACGGCGGACGACCAGGTTGTGGATCGTCCCCTCGGTCGCCTCGCCGCGCGGGTTCCACAGCAGCACCTCGTCGCACTCCGGCCGCGCCGCGCGCGCCGCCTCGTGGACCGTCCGGTGCGTCGTCTTGTGGTAGAGGAACGGATCAGCGGGATCGACCGGACCGGGGGCGATCCCGAGCCGTGGCGGCGGTTCGGCGGCGGCCGCCGCCGAGCCGGCCCCGAGGCGCGCGGCGCCCGGGCCGCCGTCCGCCGGAGGCGCGGCGG
>CAZNIX010000735.1:0-1978 GCA_964573125.1 uncultured Thermoanaerobaculia bacterium | reverse complement strand
ACCGCAGGGCCGGGCGGACCAGCGACGGCAGCTCGACCGCGGCGGGGTCGGCGGCGACCGCGGCGGCGGCCGCGGCGGCGTCGCCCGCGCACTCGAGCCCGGGCCGCGGGGCGACCGCGAAGCGCGGGTGGACGAGACCGCGGGCGGCGAGATGGGCCGCGACCCGCAGCCCGTCGGCCGCGTCCTGGCTGGTCAGCGAGCAGCAGCCGAAGAGGTACCGCGCGCCGGTCGCCGCGAGGTAGCGGGCGAGGCCCTTCCAGAGCAGGAAGAGCACCTGGCGGTTGCGGTGCTCGCGCGCGATGCAGGCGCGGCCGACCTCGATCGCGCGCTCGACCACCTCCGCCGGCAGCCCGGAGAGATCGAACTCGCCCGCCGAGTAGAAACCGAGAGCGCCGACGGCCATCGCCGCGGTCTGCATCCGGTAGGTGCCGATCACCGCGCCGGCGGCGGCGTCCTCGACCACCAGGTGGTGGCAGGCGGCGTCGAACGCGTCCTCGTCGCGGCCGGTGGCGGCGGAAGCGGCCAGCCCCTCGCCCAGCTCGAGGTTGAACACCTGGTAGCGCAGGCGCAGCACCGCGTCCAGCTCGCCGGGACGGCGGGCGAAGCGGACGCGATAGCGGCCGTGCTCGATCACCCCGGCCGGCAGCAGCTCGGGCCGGGGCGGGTAGCCGCCGGTGGGCGGGGTCAGCCGTCGGGCGGTCGCGGTGGTCATCGGTCGCGCTCTATCCCCCTCGTGCGGGCTCGTTCGTCGTCGTTCATCCGGGCGCCGGGCCGGGACGGTTCACCGGCCGGGCGCGCGCGGCGCATTGGCGGAGCCTGCGGCGGCGGGGGCACGGGGCGCGCCGCGAGTGGTCGAGTGTCGGACGGCACGCCGTTGTCCGACCCGGAGTGGCCGTGAGCAGCTCGGTGCCGGGGGGCGGTGCCGTCGCTCGCCGATCCGGATGGCGATCACCGGGTCGCGCCGGCCGGGATCGGGCCGCGCTCACCGGAGCCTCCGGATAGCGGCGGGATCGGCGGCGAGCACCAACAGGTCGCCGTGGTGGGTGACCCGGCCGCGGACCTCGACCGGCTCGGCGACGAGGTCGAGCACGCGCTCGCCGAGCGCGGCGCCGGCGGCGTCGACGAGCAGGAACATCGCCTCGCCGCCGCCCTCGAGGTCGACGACCAGCGCCGCCGGGATGCCGCCGCGCAGGCACAGCGCGGCGCAGGCGCGGTGCGCGCGGCGGCGGTTCGGCTTCATCACCCCGAGCCAGCATTTGGCGTCGACGATCTCGCCGCGCAGGGTGCGCACCCCCAGGTCCTGTGCGCCGCCCGCCGGGTCGCCGGCGCCGAAGCGGGCGGCGCCGATCGGCACCCGCGCCGGGGAGCCCGCGGCGAGCTCGATCATTGTCGTCCCGGCGCGGTAGATCAGCGTGCCGGCGGCGCGCGCGAGCGCGCCGTCGAGCCCGGCGACCGCCTCGGCGGCGCCGTGCTTGCCGCGCAGGACCAGCGGATAGCGCGAGGCGCCCGCGGCGGCGCGCGGGAGGCGCACCCCGGAGACGTCGTCGTCCGCCGGCGCGTCGCGCCGGAGGTCCGCCCCGGAAAGACCGCCCGGCCGCGGCACCACGAGCAGCGGCACCGGGCGCTCGGCGATCATCCCGGTCAGCTCGCGCTCGGTGCCGTACTCGAAGACGCCGGGGCCGAACCGCTTCTGGCCGCTCGCGAGCAGCGCCGCCACCGCCGCGGCGAGCACGAGGAGCAGTGCCGAGGCGCCGCGCAGGAAGCGCGCGAGCGCCGCCGGCGCCCGCCGCCGGTAGCCGATGTAGAAGTCGTCGTCGCGCGGTTCCATCGTCGAGCGGGCGCGCCTCAGCGCGCCGCCTCCACGGTAGCCCTGCGCCGCCGGCCGGAAGTGCGGCGTCCGGCGGCCTCGCCCCCGCGCGCCGCCTCCACGGTAGCCCGGCGCCGCCGGCCGGAAGTGCGGCGTCCGGCGGCCTCGCCC
>CAZNIX010000734.1:0-1989 GCA_964573125.1 uncultured Thermoanaerobaculia bacterium | reverse complement strand
GCTCGCCGCCGCCAACCGGGTGCTCGCCCTCGAGCGCGGCCACGCCGGGGCGCTCGAGGTGGTGCGCCGCGGCTACGCCGAGATCAGCCGCCGCCTGCTGGCGCCGCGCGCGGGCGAGCGGGTCCCGCCGGCGATCCGCTTCGCCGACCGGCGGCAGGAGCGGGACGGCGCGCTCGCCGAGCGGGTGCGCGACCCCGACTTCCGGCTCACCGGAGTGGCGATCGACGGCACGCCGGTCGCGATCGCGGTCGCCGGCGCCGGCGGCCGGGAGGTGGCCGCCGCGACCGCGAGCCAGCCGGTCGGCGAGATCGTCGTCACCGAGTTCGACGCCCGGGTCCGGCTCCTGGCCGGGAGCACGGTGTTCGCCGTCACCGCCACCGACGCCGAAGGCCTCACCGCGCGCAGCGAGTACGCGGTGGTCTACGAGCGACCGTGGTTTCGCTCGCCGTGGCCCTACGTCTCGGCGGCCGTCCTGCCCGGGCTCGCCGCCGCGGGTCTCCTCGCCGGGCGGGCTCGCCGGCGCCGCCGCCTCCGCCGGCGGCGGTTCAATCCCTACATCGCCGGCGGCCCGGTCTTCGCCGCGGAGCTGTTCTACGGGCGCGAGCCGCTGATCCAGCGCATCCTCCAGACGGTCCACACCAACAGCCTGCTGCTCCACGGCGAGCGGCGGATCGGCAAGACCTCGATCCTGCACCACCTGCGGCGCCGGCTGGAGGCGCTCGACGACCCGGAGTACCGCTTCCATCCGGTCTACGTCGACCTCCAGGGCACCCCCGAGGAGCGGTTCTTCGCGACCCTCGCCGACCAGGTGTTCGAAGCCCTCGGTCCGCTCGCGGGAGCTCCCGAAGATCCGGCGCGCGCGCCGGCGCTCGCGCGCCCCGCCTACGACCACCACGACCTGGTGCGCGAGCTGCACGGGTTGATCCGGGCGCTCCAGGAGGCGAGCTCGAAGCGGATCAAGGTCGTGCTGCTGATCGACGAGGTCGACGAGCTGAACCACTACGACCCGCGGGTCAACCAGAAGCTGCGCAGCCTGTTCATGAAGGGCTTCGCCGAGAGCCTGGTGGCGGTGGTCGCCGGGGTGCGCATCCGCCGCGAATGGGAGCGCGAGGCGAGCCCCTGGTACAACTTCTTCGAGGAGATCGAGGTCGCCCCGATCGCGCCCGCGGACGCCCGCGCGCTGGTGCGCGGGCCGATCCGCGGCGTCTTCCGCGTCGAGCCGGGCGCCGCCGAAGAGATCGTCGCGGCCACCGGCGGCAAGCCCTACCTGATCCAGCGGCGCTGCCTGGCGCTGGTCAACCGACTCCACGAAGAAGGCCGGCGGGCGATCACCCGGGCCGACGTCGCCGCCGTCGAGCGGGGCGACGCATGACCGCGGTGCCGTGGGTGATCGGCCAATGGGTCCGGGGCCCGACCTTCTACGGCCGCGAGGCGGAGATCGCGGCGCTGCTGCCGCCGGCGGCGGCGCCGGGGAAGCCCGCCGCTCCCGGCCGCCGCCTGTGGGTCGCGGGCCTGCGGCGCATCGGCAAGACCTCGCTCCTGCGCCAGCTCGAGCTGCTCGCCGCGGGCGGTCCGCGGCCGGTGCTGCCGCTGTTCTGGGACCTCGAAGGGATCGACGGCGCCGGGGAGCTCGCGCGCGGCTTCGCCGACGCGCTGCTCGACGCCGAGGAGACGCTCGCGCGCCTCGACGTCGCCGTCGCGGAGGTCGAGGACGCCGACCTCTTCGCCTCCCTCGACCGGCTCCGGGACGCGCTCGGACGGCGAGGCGCGGAGCTGCTCCTGCTGTGCGACGAGGCCGACCAGCTCACGGCGCTCGCCCGCTCCGACCCGGGGCTGGTGCGCCGGCTGTGGCGGGCGGCGGCGAGCGGCGGTCGCGTGGTGCTCGCCTCCTCGGTCCGGCTCGCCGACCTCGCGGCGGTCGACGACGGCGCCGCCGCGCTGGTCGAGGGCTTCGGCGCGCCGACCGCACTCGGCGCGCTGGCCGCCGGC
>CAZNIX010000733.1:0-1990 GCA_964573125.1 uncultured Thermoanaerobaculia bacterium | reverse complement strand
CAGTGCCTGCTCGCGCACCTGGAGGGCCGGATCGCCTGGGGGCTGGGCGAGCACGCGAAGGCCGAGCAGCGCCTGCTCCAGGCGCGCAACGGCTACCTCGTCCAGGGCCAGGGCTTCAACGCCGCTTTGGCGACCCTCGACCTCGCCGCCTTCTACCTCGAGCGCGGCCGGCCGCGCGAGGTCAAGCGCCTGGCCGAGCAGATGGCGCCGATCTTCCGCGCCCAGGACGTCCACCGCGAGCTGATCGCCGCGCTGACGCTGCTCCAGGAGGCCGCGCGCACCGAGACGCTCACCGCGGAGCTGCTCGCCCGCCTCCGACGCTACCTCCCGCTCGCACGGAACGACCCTCGGTTCCGCTTCAACGACGGCGAGCACGCCGTGGCCGCCGCCGCCCCCGTCGCTCCGCCCGGACCCCGCCGCCTGCGGTCTTGCTAGCGGCGGGCCGCCGCGCCCTCCCGCCGCCCCCACCCATCGACCGTGGCAAGATCTCGCCCGCCGGCCCCTCGAGCCGGTAAAAGTCACCCCGTATAGCGAACTCTGAAAGGGAGATTCGCCCGAGACGGAATCCGGGAGGGAGAGCCTCTGCCGCGGGGCACAGGTATTCACCAGACCGGACCTGCGATACACCCTTCCCTTTGAGGGGACGCCCGCCGGCATCCCGCCGCCCGGCGCTCCCCGCGAAGGGAGTTGGATCATGCGTCGTTTCCTTGGCACCGTCTTGCTCGCGGCGCTCGCCGCGAGCCTGCTCGCCGCCGGCCCGGCCCTGGCCGCGCCGGCCGCCGAGAGGGACCCCTCGCCCTCGGTCTGGCAGGCGCTCCTCGACCTCCTGCGACCGGTCTGGGGCGCGAGCGAAGGCGACGGCAGTCCGCAGGCCGATCCAAACGGGCTCGCCGCGCCGCCATCCGGCGGCGGAGGAGCGGAGGATTCGGGCGAATCCGACGGTAGTCCACAGTTGGACCCGGACGGCTAGCGGGCCCGAGCGGGGCTCCTGCGCGACGAGGGTTTGGCTCGACGGCTCCGAAGACGTGACTCGACGGGCGCAGTTGGCCGGCAGGGACTCGCGACCGGCCGGCGGCGGGAGCGATGCTCTGCTCGCGGGACCGCAGCCGGCTGGAGGCCCCCCGCCGCCGGTTCGCCGGACCTCCCGCGGTTTTCGACCGCCGGCGGCGGCGTGGGTTCGCCGCCGCCGGCGAGCACCGCACGAACCGCACGCGATCTGTCACTCAACCGCCTCCTGCTGCACTTTCTCAGGTAGTGGGAGGTGCGTTTGCTGCCTCATCTGACTCCTCCGTTCCTGCTCCAGGTCGACGCCGGCCGGTTGCCGCTGGCCGCGCTTCTCCGCCTCGTCCTGGCTCACCTCCGCCGTGACTGCGCGTCCTGCGCCGCCGCCTGCGAGCGCCTCGCCAGGCGCCTGCTCGGCCGCGGGCGCGGGCGGGTCGAGCCGCTCGCCTGGCGGCTCGACCGGCTCGGCGTGATCGACCTCCGGCGGCAGCGCCCGGACCTCGACCGCGAGGCCGAGGCGACGCTCGCGGCCCTGCGCGCGCTGCCGGCGCCCTCCGCGCCGCCACGCGCCGGCGGGTCAATCCGCTCCTCCCCGGACGGCTCCTCGACGAGGCCCGCGCTGCGCTCCGCGAGGGCCCGGAGCAGGCCCTGGGCTGGCTCGAGCTGGCCGAGGAGGCCTGCGCCTGGCTCGCCGTCGCCGGCCTCGGCGCCGCCGACCTCGCGGACCTCCGCGTCCGCCTGCGCGCCGAGCGCGCGAACGCGCTGCGCGTCGCCGGCGAGCTGCTCGCGGCGGACGCCCACTTCGCGTACCTCGCAGCCGATCCCCTCCTCGCCGAGGTCGCGGACGGCGGGCTCCGCGCGCACGTCGTGAGCCTGGAGGCGTCGCTGCGCCAGGACCAGCGGCGGTTCGGGGAGGCCGAGCGGCTGCTCGGGCGGGCCGAGCGGCGCTACCGGCGGCTCGGGGACGTCGAGGGGATCGGCAAGACGC
>CAZNIX010000732.1:0-2002 GCA_964573125.1 uncultured Thermoanaerobaculia bacterium | reverse complement strand
AGCGGCGGCGAGGAGGAACAGGCTCCACGGCGCGAGCGCGCGCGCACCCGGTCGCTCCATCGGAGAGCCAGCCTACCCCCCGCCGCCCCCGCGGCGCCACCGCCCTCGGGGCGGGATTCCGCCCCGCCCGCCGGGAGGGGACCGGCGCGCCGGGGATCGGGTGGCGGCGTGAGCGGGTGGCGCGCGGCGCGACTAGCGCGGCCGCACCGGTTGCTGGTCGAGCTTGAGGTCGGCCTTGAGCTTGCTGTCCTTGCTCGGCCGCCAGAGGAACTGGTCGACGAAGTAGTGGTGCATGAGGACGCCGAGGAAGACGCCGTAGAACAGCTCGTTCATCGACAGCTCGCTGCCCAGGAGCAGGATGTCGCGCGAGCCGATCACCGGAATGCACCCGGGGTTGACGTCGAGCAGACAGCCGAGCAGCCCCATGGTCAGGCCCATGCCGACCGCGCAGCAGGCGTAGAGCGGGAACGAGGTGCCGATCTTCGCCGCCAACCCGTACTTCGCGGGCGCCGCCTCGCCCGCCTTGCCCATCCGGTTGCGCTGGTACCACCAGACGATCGCGTGGTACTGCACGTCGTGGAAGATCGTCACGCAGGCGGAAAAGCCCAGGAGCGCGAGCGTCGTCGATTTCGGGTGGTAGCAGACCACGAGATGGAGCGGGACGACCGCGCCGAGGAAGAGGATCTTCGCGAGGTTGAGCGTCTCGCCGCGGACCAGGCGCCCGAGCTGGCGGCCGGCGAAGGTCATGAGCGCCGCCCCGCCGACGACGATCGTGGCGCCGACGATCAGGGTGTCGACCGCCCAGGGCGTCGCCTGGTAAGCGCCGAGCGGCGCGCCGAGGAGACGCCCGAACACCGCGCGCGCCTCCTCGTTGCGGACGATGAACGCGACGAACGGGGTCATCAGCCCGAGGTAGAGCACCCAGCGGTCGAGCCGGGCGTCGAGCTTCGCGCCGTCGCCGTTCTTGCGCTTGTAGAGCGACATGATGCCGAAGTGCTGGCGCACCACGTGCCAGTACGCCCAGATCGCGACGAACGTCACGAGCACGAAGTAGGGCGTCTTGTACCACTCGACGCCCGAGGCGAAGAGCGCCAGGCAGCCGGCGAAGACGAGCGGGCCGACCGCGAGCAGGCCGAGCGAGCCGCGCAGCAGCCGGCGCCGGCTGCGCATCTCCTCGCGGTCGAAGTAGGTCCGGGAGTAGGTGGCGAAGAAGTGCGGGGAGTCGAGGAACATGTACCAGACGAACCAGACCGCGACCATGTCCATCGCCAGCCCGGCGTGGAGGAAGAACATGCCGTAGCCGAGTGCCGCGGCGCCGATGAAGCAGGCGAGGTCGAGCCGCGGCCCGACGATCCAGTTGAGCGCCCAGCGCGGCGCCGCGACCGCCGCCGCCGCTCCGTCTGAGAGCTCCGCTCCGCCCCGTTCGAGCTGTGCCATCGTCAAGGCCGCTTTCCGCATCCCGGTCATGCCGCTGGCCCGTAGTCTACCGCTTGATGCCGCGCGAGGGGAGGGGGCGGTCCGGCCGGCCGCATCGCGACCTCCCCGCGGGCGCCGTACCCGGCGGTTCCAGCGCGTCATCAACCCCTGGAGTTAGAATACACGCTCTGCGGGGCTCAGCGCGTCCGGGTTCGGGGCTCGGGGGGGCCCGCTGGCAGGGGAAGGAGCGTGCGCGATGAACCAGTGGGAGTACAAGATCATCAACGTGCGCAGCGAGCACTACCGGCTCGACCCGAACGCGGTCAGCGAGCTGAACCGCCTCGGCTCGGACGGGTGGGAGCTGGTGAGCGTGACCTCGGTCAACTTCAAAACCGGCGCCACGGACAACATCGCGATGGTGTTCAAGCGCCCGGCCGAAGCGGCCTGACGCCGGCGGAATCACCGGCCGTAGCGGGGCCGTCTCAGCGGCGGCGCGCCCCGCGCCGGACCTTCCTCCCCTCCCGCCGCCCGTGCCGCCGCCCCTCCCGCGGCGCGCCGCGCCGGCCGCGACGGCGCAGCGCCAGCG
>CAZNIX010000731.1:0-2002 GCA_964573125.1 uncultured Thermoanaerobaculia bacterium | reverse complement strand
GCAGCGCCAGCGCCAGCCCGGCGGCGCCGGCCAGCAGCAACAACACCAGGCCGCGACCGCGCGGCGCCACGCCGACCTCGGAGGCGAGCGCGGCGCGCACCCGCGCCAGCCGCTGCTCGACCTCGCGCCGGCGGTCGGCGACCTCGAGCTCCAGCTCCTCGATGCGGTCGTCCCTCACGGCAGCTCCTCCTCCGGCTCCGCGGGCTCGGGCGCGGCCAGCTCGGGCGCGGGCGGGGATTCGGCGAGGAGGCGCCGGTCCCACCACCCGCGGTGGTCCCGCCAGCGCCGGCCGATCGTCGCCGCCGGGCTCTCCAGGCGCCGGAGCTTGGCCCGGCCGAGCAGCGCGAGCACCGCCACGGCGAGCGCGCAGATGCCGGTCACGACCGCCGACGCCACCCACATCGCCAGCCCGAGCGCGGCGAGCGCGTGGACCAGGGTGAAGAGGACGAGCGCGATCAGCCAGAAGCCGACCGCCGCGGCGGCGCCGAGCAGCCCGAGCGCGAGCGCCAGGGTGCGGCCGTTGCGCGCCAGCTCGGCCTGGAGCGCGGCCAGCTCGGCGCGCGCCAGGTCGGCGAGCGACTGGCCGAGGGCGCGGAACAGCTCGACCCAGGGGCGCATCCGAGAGCCCTCAGTGCCCCTCGCGCGCGGCTTCGGCGCCGCCGACCGTGACGCTGCGGGTGACGAACGACTCGCTCGACGCCAGCTCGTCGCGCACCCCGACCGCGACCACGTGGGGGCCGCCGCGCATCAGCAGCTCGATCCGGTAGACGTAGTCCTCGCCGCGCGCGCGCTCGACCTCGGCCGAGGGGATCGACACCGGCACCGTCACCTGCTGCACCGGCGAGCTGTCGCCGGCCTCGTCGCGGGCGGCGATGAACAGGCGCAGCCGCGCCTCGTGGGTCTCGGCGCGCGGGATCAGCACCAGGTTGGCGATCGGGACGCGGACCTCGACCGGCAGCACCCAGTTGCGGCCGTCGCGGCGGAGATCGGGCCCGAACTCGATGCGCGCCGCGATCGGGTTGCGCGCGATCTCGAAGCGCAGCGCGGTCATCGTGCCGTCGCTCATCCGCGCCTCGACGGTCTTGTCGCGGTAGCCCTCGCGGTGGCGCACGGTCAGCCCCCGGCGCCCCGGGACCTTGACCTCGACCTTGTGGTAGCGGCCGCGCCCGGCCTCGGGCGCCGGGTAGCCGAGCGAGTAGTAGGTCTCGAAATCGGTCGCCACCTGGGCGAGCGCCGGCAGCACCTTGTTGCGGTTGAGGATCGCCACCCCGCCGGTGGCCTCGGCGACGTAGCGCAGCGGCGCCTGCAGGTTGTGGGTCTCGATCGAGGAGATGCTGATCGGCTGCGCGGTCTTGTTCTCGACGTCGATCGAGCTGTCCACCCGCAGGCCGGCGGCGTCGATGGTGTAGAAGGTCACCCGGTTGGCGTTGGCCTGCGCCGCCAGCTCCTGGAACAGGCGCGAGGCGTCGTAGCCGAGCGACTCGGTGATCGCGCCCGAGGCGGCGCCCTGGAGCGCGTCGACGGCGTGGAACAGCTCCTGGGCGGGCACCATCGGCAGGCCGTCGCTGACGTAGAGGATCGCCTTGCGCCCGGGCAGCCCGGACAGCCAGTTGACCATCTCCTTGAGCGCGTCGACGGTGAAGCGGAGGTCGTTCTGCACCTCCTCGGCGTAGCCGCGCGCCCACACCACCGCCTCGCTCGGCGAGCGCGCGTTCTGGATGCGCTCGAGCACCTGCCGGCGGTCGCCGTCGCGGGACGCCGCGAACCCGGTCTCGCGCTCGAGCTCGACCAGCGCCGAGGCCACCGCCTGGGGGTCGGTCGTGAACGGCCGGCGGATCTTGAGCGAGCGCTCGTAGCTGACCAGCATCACCCGGTCGCCGACCCGCACCTGCTCGCCGAGGAACACCCGCAGCTCGCGCAACACCCGGTTGCGGTTGAACGGGCGGAGGTTGTAGTTGTCGATGTAGACGATCAGGTTGAGCCGCTGCTCCTCGGGCAGCCC
>CAZNIX010000730.1:0-2006 GCA_964573125.1 uncultured Thermoanaerobaculia bacterium | reverse complement strand
GACAACCCGCTGCGCGGGGTGACGGTGCGCAACCTCGGGACCGGCGAGGAGAGCGCCGACTACGACCCCTACGACCGCCTCGGCTACCCCGACGAGGTGCGCGAGTTCATCGGCTCGCAGGTGCGCGCCTGGCCGGGGCTGTCCGCGCGCGAGCGGCGCGAGGTCGTCGACCTGCTGGTCGCCAACGTCACCCCCAACCTGCACCGCAACCGCACCGAGACCGAGCGCCGCCGCGAGGCCGCCGCGGCCGCCGTTGAGCCGCTCTACACCCGGGTGCGCAAGGGGCAGGTGATCGTGCGCAAGGGGGACGAGGTCGGCGCCGCCGAGGCCGAGGCGATCGCCCGGCTGACCGGCCGGAGCCCGCTCCACGAGCGCGTCCTGCCGGTGCTCGGCACGGTCTTCCTGCTCGCGCTCGCGCTCGTCGTGCTGCGCCTGGCGATGCGCGAGGAGCGGGTCGCCGACCACAGCCCCGGCCGCGCCTACGCCGAGGCGGTCGTGCTGCTCTTGCTGTCGCTGGTCGGCGCCAAGTTCGGCTTCACCGTCGCGCGCGCGCTCGCCGCCGCGTTCGACGGCCCGCCGCTGGCGTCGGCCGAGAGCTGGATCTGGGCGCTGCCGTTCGCCTCGCTGGCGCTGCTCGCCGCGCTCCTGCTCGGCCGCCCGGCGGCGCTCGTGCTCGCGGTCGTGTTCGCGGTGCTGGCGAGCCGCCTCGCGCCCGCGGCTCCGATGGCGGTCGCGATCTACAGCCTCGCCGGCTCGCTCGCCGCGCTCTACGGGCTGCGCCGCTACCAGTTCGAGCAGCGCTTGGTGCTCACCCGCATCGGCCTGCTGGTCGGAGTGGTCAACGCCGGCGCCGTGCTGCTGCTGCTCGCGCTCGCCGGCGCCGCCGACCGCGGCCCGGCGCAGATCGCGTTCGACCTGGTGTGCGCGTTCACCGGCGGCCTGCTGGTCGCCGCGGTGGCGGCGTTCATGGTGCCGATCCTCGAGAGCTTGTTCGCGATCACCACCGACATCAAGCTGATCGAGCTGGCCAACACCAACCTGCCGCTGCTGCAGCGGCTGGCGTTCGAGGCGCCGGGCACTTTCCAACACTCGCTGATGGTCGCCAACCTGGGCAAGGTCGGCTGCGAGGCGGTCGGCGGCGACCCGACGCTCGCCTACACCGCCGGCCTCTACCACGACGTCGGCAAGGTCTACCGCCCCGAGTACTTCGTCGAGAACCAGCGCCCGGACCACAACCCGCACGACAAGCTGCAGCCGTCGATGAGCGCGCTGATCCTGGTCAGCCACATCAAGGACGGGGTCGAGCTGGGACGCGAGCACCACCTTCCGCGGGTGATCCTCGACGCCATCGAGCAGCACCACGGCACCCGGCTGATCACGTTCTTCTACAACCGGGCGCTCCAGCAGCTCGACCCCGACACCGGCTCGGTGCGCGAGGACGAGTACCGTTATCCGGGGCCCAAGCCACAGAACAAGGTGATGGGGGTGCTGATGCTCGCCGACGCGGTCGAGGCCGCGAGCCGGACCCTGGTCGAGCCGACGCCGGCCAAGGTGCGGGCGCTGATCCGCACCCTGATCGACGACTGCCTGGCCGACGGCCAACTCGACCACACCGACCTCACGCTCGCCGACCTGCGGCGGGTGGCCGAGGCCTTCCAGCGGGTGCTGACCAACATCTTCCACCGCCGCATCGACTACCCCGGCTTCGACTTCAACGCGCCGCCCCGGCGCGAGCGCGAGCGGCGGGCGGTGGCGGAGGCGGAGGCGGCGCAGGCCTCTTGACCGCCGAGATCGCGCTCGGGAACCCCAACCGCTACCCGGAGGCGCGGGCGCGCCGGGTGCGCCCGTGGCTCCAGCGGCTGGTCGCGGAGCTGGCGCCCGACGCCGCCAGCCTCGGCGTCCGCTTCGCCGGCGACCGCGCGCTCGCCCGGGCCAACCGCGGCTGGCGCGGCAAGGACGCGCCGACCGACGTGCTCTCCTTCCCCGGCGGCGCGACCCCCGAGGGG
>CAZNIX010000729.1:0-2012 GCA_964573125.1 uncultured Thermoanaerobaculia bacterium | reverse complement strand
CGCCGTACCCTTCGACCGCGGCGCGCTTGACCGCCGGCGCGCCCTCGGGCATCACGACCCAGGCCGGGATGCCGCGCTCGCGCGCCGCCAGCGCCAGCGCCGCGCCGTGGTTGCCCGAGGAGTGGGTGACGACGCCCCGCCGCGCCTCCTCCTCGGACAGCGACCGCACGGCGTTGGAGGCGCCGCGGAACTTGAACGATCCGGTGCGCTGGAACGGCTCGCACTTGAAGTGGAGCCGCCCGCCGGCCGCCTGGTCGAGTGACGGCGAGGCCAGCACCGGGGTGCGCCGGATCCACGGCGCGATGCGCGCCGCCGCCGCGCGCACGGCGGCGAGGTCGGGGATCTCGAGGGCGGCGGGCGCCGCGACGGGCTCGGCCACGGCCGGCGTTTGTACCACGGGTCGGGCGCACGCCAAAGATAAGATCGCGGCCCGTGCGCGCTCCCGGTCACCGGCCTCCGTGGGGATTTCGATGATCCCGATCGTCCTCTGCGGCGGCAGCGGCACCCGGCTGTGGCCGGTGTCGCGCGCCGCGCATCCGAAGCAGTTCGTCGACTTGACCGGCGGCGGGACGCTGCTCGCCCAGACCCTGCGCCGGCTGGCGCCGCTCGGGCCGCCGCGGGTGGTGGCCGCGCGCGGCAGCGAGGCGCTGGTCGCGGCCGCGGCCGCCGAGGCCGGCGTCGAGACCGGTCCGGCGATCTACGAGCCGGCCGGGCGCAACACCGCGCCGGCGGTCGCGCTCGCCTGCCATCGACTGCTCGCGGAGGGGCGCGGCGGCGAGGTGGCGGGGGCGTTCCCGGCCGATCACCTGATCGCCGACGCCGAGGCGCTGCGCGAGGCGGTGCGGCTCGCCGCGCGCTGCGCCCGCGACGGCCGGGTCGTCACCCTCGGCATCCGCCCCTCCCACCCGACCACCGGCTACGGCTACATCGAGACCGCGGACGAGGTGGTGGAGCGCGCCGAGGCCGGCCGCGGTGGCCCGGCGCTCGAGGCGCGGCGCGCGGTCGGCTTACGCGAGAAGCCGGACCGCGCGGCCGCCGAGGCGTTCCTCGCGCGCGGCGGGTACCTGTGGAACGCCGGCATGTTCGTGTTCGGCGTCGCGACCATGGCCGCCTGCTTCGAGCGCCTGATGCCGGAGCTGTGGCGGCGGATCCGCGCCGTCGAGCCCGACCTCTCGAACCTCGCCGCGGTCTACGCCGCGATCGAGCCCGAGAGCATCGACTACGGCGTGATGGAGCGGCTCGAGGAGTTCGTCGCCGTTTCCTGCGACCCCGGCTGGAGCGACTTGGGGTCGTGGGACGAGGTCGCGCGGGTGCGCGCTTCCGACCCGGCGTACGAGGTCGGCGGCGGCGCCGGGGGCGCGGGCGCCGGCGCACCGGGGGCCGGCGCCCCCGGGGCCGGCACGGGCAATTTCGTGTACGGCCGGCAAGGCCGCGTCTACGGCCTGGTCGGGGTCGAGGGGCTGGTCGTCGCCGACACCGCCGACGCCCTGCTGGTCGCCCGCCGCGGGAGGACCGAGGGGGTCAAGGAGCTGGTCGCCGCGCTCGCCGCCGCCGGCCGGCCGGAGGCCACGACTCACTCCTTCGAGATCCGCCCCTGGGGCTCATTCGAGGTGCTGCGCGACACGGACCGCTTCAAGTCCAAGATCCTGCGCGTGGCGCCCGGGCACCGGCTCTCCTACCAGTCGCACCGCCGGCGCAGCGAGCACTGGGTGGTGGTCGCCGGCCGGCCGCGCGTGATCCTCGACGGCGCGGCGCGCGACCTCGCTCCCGGCGACCACGCGTTCATCCCCGCCGGCGCGAAGCACCGGATCGAGAACCCGACCGCCGAGCCGGTCGAGATCGTCGAGGTCCAGCTCGGCGACTACTTCGGCGAGGACGACATCGAGCGCTACGAGGACGACTACGACCGCGTGCCCGGGAGCGGGACGTGAGCCCGGTCACGGCCGGGGCGGCGGCCCGGCGAACGCGGCGGCCGCCCGCTCGGGGCGGTGGCGCGAGCCCGGGCCCTGCCG
>CAZNIX010000728.1:0-2018 GCA_964573125.1 uncultured Thermoanaerobaculia bacterium | reverse complement strand
GTGGCGACGGCGGCCGGCGCGGCCGGCGCCGGCGCGGCGGTCATCGCTCCCCCGCGGCGCGCACGGCGAGCTTGCGCCCGACCGCCGCCGCCAGGTCGCCGACGGTCTCGATCGCCGCCTCGTCCTCCTCGTCGAGCGCGACCTCGAAGCGATCCTCGACCTCGATCGCGAGCGTCAGCAGGCGCAGCGAATCGAGCCGGAGGTCCTCGACCAGGCGCATCCCGGGCGCCAGCTCGCCTTGCCAGCCGAGGTGCCGGCGCGCCACCTCGGCGATGCCGTCGAGGATCGCCGCCGGCGGCGGCGCAGCGGGCGCGGGAGCGGGAGTGGGGGCGGGCATCGGCGCGGAGTCTAGCCTTCCTCGACGCCGGCCTCTGCGCCGACGCCGGCGGCGGGGCCGGGAGCCGACCCGCGGAGTGGGCCGGCGCCGCCTCCGACGCCTACCCCCGTCCTCTGGGTTCACGGCGGGGGTGGCGAGGTTCAGTCTGGTTCAGTCTGTCTGGGAGGGGGGGGCGCGCGCAAGGCGCGCGTGCATCTGCTGCCACCGGGGTTCTCAGCGGGGCCGGGGCGGGTCTTCGGGTTGCAGGTCGATCGTGGTCGCGACCGCGGAGGCTTCGCCGGTGATCTGGTCGCGGACGCCGACGCCGAGGACGTGGAGGCCCGGGCCGAGCGGGACCTCGACGACCAGCTCGGCGCGGCCGGCGGTCGCTTCCGGGCGCTCGAAGCGGAAGGTGCGGCGGACGGCGAGGCCCTCGGCGCGGTCGGGGCTGCGGCCGTGGACCGCGACCTCGAGACTCGCCGAGGGCGGCCCGCCGCCGAGCGGCAGGTAGGCGATGCGGTCGACCGGGACCAGGACGTGGACCGGCAGCGTGACCGCGCCGCCGGCGCCGATCGCCGGCTCGCCGTGGGCGAGCCGGAGGTCGAGCGGGTTGGGCGCCACCCCGAGGTAGATCGAGGTCAGGACCAGCTCGTCGAGCCGCTCGCGCGCGCTCTTGAGCCGCAGCTCCGGGCGATGGCGGACGGCGAGGCCGCGATGCCGGGTGCGCACCTCGACCCGGTGCTCGCCCGCGGCGAAGCGCTCGCCGGGGGAGAAACCGAGCGAGTAGTAGCTGCCGAGGTCGCGGGCGATCGCGGTCAGCTCGCGCTCGAAGCGGTTGCGGTTGACGATCGCAGTGCCGCCGGTGCGCGCGGCGAGCATCGCCATGCCGCTGCGCTCGCCGGCGCGCAGCGCGGCCTCGAACGCGGTCGGGAGGGCGGGGGCGCGCGCGTCGAGGCTCCGCTGCTCGGGGCCGCCGAGCGACGACGGCCGCAGCCCGCCGGCCTGGAGGGTGTGGATGGTCACCCGGCCGGCGTTGGCGGTCGCGGCCACGCGCTCGAACAGCCCGGTCAGCTCCTCGGCGGCGATCTGCGCCGGCAGCTCGGTCAGCTCCTGCGGGCAGAGGCCGCGGACGATCTCGAGCAGGTCGGCGCCCGGGGTCAGGTCGAGGGCGTCGCCGAGGTAGAGCACGGTCTTGGTCCCGGGCACGCCGCCGAGGAGCTGGGCGACGTCGGTGAGCTGGGCCGCGGTCAGCCGGCTGCGCCACGCCGCGTCGCGCGCCCAGGCGGCGATCTCGGCCGACCCCTCGGGGACGAAGAAGATGCAGGGGTCGCGGTCGGTGCGCTGGCGCGCGGACTCCCAGAGGTCCCACAGGCGCTGGACCGCCCACTGCTTGTCCGCCGGCTGCGCCTGGCCGGCCGGCGGCTTGGCGAGGCGGGCGAGGACGGCGTCGAGCCGCTCGGCCGAGGAGCCGAACGAGGCCTCGGCGGTCAGCCGCGTCGCCTGGCGCAGGATCATCACCCGCGCGGGGTCGACGTCGCCGAGCGCGATCAGGTCGCGCAGGTCGCTGACCGCCTGCTTGCGCTGGAGGCGCGAGAGGTGCAGCTCGTCGAAGTAGAGGATCAGGCTCCCTTCCTCCGGCGGCGCCGGCGCCGGGTCCGGGGGCGCGGACGCGCCGGGCGGCGCGGGCGGGGGCGGCGGGGCC
>CAZNIX010000727.1:0-2021 GCA_964573125.1 uncultured Thermoanaerobaculia bacterium | reverse complement strand
CGCCGAAGCGAGCGCCGGTGCCGGGGAGGAGCGCCCACGGACCGGACCGGCGGCTGTGCTAGCGTCAGCCGGCCCCGGAATAGACTCCGAACCTCGCGCGAAGGAGTGACTTCATCCGCGCTCCGCCCCGGGCGGGGACTCCGCGCGCCGCGCGCCCCAAGGGAGGTCGAGAAATGAGCGGACCCGTACTCCTGATCGTCCTGCTCGTCGTGATCGTCATCCTGATCCTCTGGGTGGTCGGGATCTACAACCGGCTGGTCGGCCTGCGCAACCGGTTCAAGAACGCGTTCGCGCAGATCGACGTCCAGCTCAAGCGCCGCTACGACCTGATCCCCAACCTGGTCGAGACCGTCAAGGGCTACATGAAGTACGAGCGCGAGACGCTCGAGGCGGTGATCTCGGCGCGCAACACGGCGTCGACCGCCGCCCAGCGCGCGGCCGCCAACCCGGGCGACCCGGCGGCGATGACCCAGCTCGCCGGCGCCGAGGGGGCGCTGACCGGCGCCCTCGGCCGCCTGTTCGCGCTCGCCGAGGCCTACCCCGACCTGAAGGCCAACCAGAACATGCTCCAGCTCCAGGAAGAGCTGACCTCGACCGAGAACAAGGTCGCGTTCGCGCGCCAGGCCTACAACGACGCGGTGATGACCTACAACACCGCGCGCGAGGTCTTCCCGGCCGCGCTCTTCGCCGGCGCCATGGGCTTCACGGCGGCGCAACTGTTCGAGATCGAGGTCGCGGCCGAGCGCGAGGCGCCCAAGGTCTCGTTCACCTGAAGTGGCCCCCGAGAACCGCGCCCTGCGCCCCGATCGCCGGCGGCGGGCCCTCTCCCGCCGGCGCCCGGCGGCGCACGACGCCCGCTGAGCGACCGTGGACTTCTTCGCCCACCAGGACCAGGCCCGCCGCAACACCAAGCGGCTGGTCGTCTACTTCGCGCTCGCGGTGGTCGCGATCGTCGGCGCGGTCTACACCGCGGTGCGGCTGATCTTCTTCGGCGTCCTCATCAAGCAGAGCCAGGAGCTGGTGCCGTTCTGGGACCCGCAGGTGTTCACGATCACCGCCGGGATCACCCTCGCGGTGATCGTCGTCGGGAGCCTCTACAAGATCGTCGCCCTGCGCCAGGGCGGCGACGCCGTCGCCTGGATGCTCGGCGGGCGGCTGCTCGACCCCGCGACCACCGACCTCGCCGAGCGGCGCCTCCTCAACGTCGTCGAAGAGATGGCGATCGCCTCGGGCGTGCCAGTGCCGCAGGTCTACGTGCTCGACAAGGAGAAGGGGATCAACGCGTTCGCCGCCGGCTTCACGCCCCAGGACGCGGTGATCGGCGTCACCGACGGCACCGTGCGCCTGCTCTCGCGCGACGAGCTGCAGGGGGTGATCGCGCACGAGTTCAGCCACCTGCTCAACGGCGACATGCGCCTCAACCTCCGGCTGATCGGGGTGCTCCACGGCATCCTGGTCATCGCGCTGATCGGCTACACGATCATCCGCTCGCTGCGGTTCTCGGGCGGCGGCCGGAGCAGCAAGAAGGGCGGCGGCGGCATCGCGGCGATCCTCCTCTTCGGCCTCGCGCTGCTGGTGATCGGCTGGGTCGGCGTCTTCTTCGGCCGGCTGATCAAGAGCGCGGTCTCGCGCCAGCGCGAGTTCCTCGCCGACGCCGCCTCGGTGCAGTTCACGCGCAACCCGGGCGGCCTCGCCGGCGCGCTCAAGAAGATCGGCGGCTACGGCAGCGGCTCGCGCCTGACAGCGCCCAAGGCCGAAGAGGCGAGCCACATGTTCTTCGGCAACGCGCTCAAGCCGCACCAGTTCGCCGCGCTCGAGACCCACCCGCCACTCGGCGACCGGATCCGCCGCGTCGAGCCGGCCTGGGACGGCGAGTTCGAGAGGATCGACTACCCGACCCAGGCGGTGGCCGAGGCGAGGAAGGGGGCGGCGGCCGCGGCGGCGAAGGCCGCGCCGGCAGCCGAGCGGGCTGCGGCGCTCGGCAGGGCGGTGGCGACGGCCGTGGCGGGTGTCGCGGGGGC
>CAZNIX010000726.1:0-2022 GCA_964573125.1 uncultured Thermoanaerobaculia bacterium | reverse complement strand
CCTCTACTCGGTGGTCAGCCTGGCGTTCTGGGGCCGGACGCCGGGGATGGCGGCGGCGGGGGTGGTGGCGCGCGGCGCCGGCGGCCAGCCGCTGACCTTCGGCCAGACCGGGCTGCGCTGGCTCGCCGGTCTCGCGACCGCTCTGCTCGCCGGTCTGCCGCTGCTCCTCGCGCTCACCGGCCGCTCGCTCCCCGACCGCCTGAGCGGCAGCCGGACGTTTCGGCTGCGCTGAAGCGGCTCTGCCGAGCCTGCCGCCGCCGCCGCGCGCCGCCGGCTCGCGCGTCCCGGGGCGGCGCGGGCTGGTCCAGCCGCTCGTGATCTAGCTCTAGATCAAGAGGAAGCTGAATCCCCTGCGTTGGCGTGGCGGCGCCGGTCTCGTTCGCCGACCTCCGATGGCACTCCTGCCGAGACCCTGCGCGTAATCGACGTGAACGAAGCCCGGGCGCGGTGAATCCTGCTCCACAGGCTGCGAGCGCCGACCGCGTCCGAGCCCGGCGGAGCCGGGCGGATGACCAACCTGAACCCAGACGGAGGACTTCGAAGTGACCGCGACCGCCACCCCCACGACCACCCCCCGCAACGGGGTCGACACCCCGACCCTGTTCGCCACGCTCGACGCGGTGAAGGGACAGCCGGAGCTGGCGAAGTTCCAGTTCCGCGCCACCAACCGCTGGATCTCCGGCACCCACAGCCAGAGCCGGATCGCCGGCTTCTACGGCGCCGGCCAGGAGGACGCCAGCCGCGGCGACGGCTTCGTGTTCGACGCCGATCACCCCAAGGTGCTGGTCGGCCGGGACCACGGCCCGACGCCGGTCGAGTTCGTGCTCCACGCCCTCGCCACCTGCCTGACCGCCGGCCTGGTCAACATCGCCGCCGCGCGCAAGGTCGACCTCGCCGAGGTCGAGTCGACGGTCGAAGGCGACATCGACCTCAACGGCATCCTCGGGCTGTCCGACCGCGTGCGCAACGGCTACCAGGGGATCCGGGTCTCGTTCCGGATCAAGGGCGACGCCCCCGAGGAGACGCTGCGCGGCCTGCTCGCGCAGTCGCAGGCGCGCTCGGCGGTCTACGACGTCGTGACCAACGGCGTGCCGGTGGACCTCCAGGTCGAGGCGCAGAGCGCCTGAGTTTTTCAAGGGGGATCGGCCTTCAAGCCGCGCGTCGTCCTGCTGCCACCGGGCTCGGCGACTCGCTGTGGGCGGAGGTTGATTCACACCCGCCGGCCGGTCCGTTCGACCCGGGCCGGCCGGCGCGGCCACCGCGCGGAGGAGATCGGGACCATGCCCCGCATCGACACCCTGATCGTCGGCGCCGGCCAGGCGGGCCTGGCGCTCAGCCGCTGCCTGAGCGCGCGCGGCCGCGACCACGTGCTGTTCGAGCGCGGGCGGATCGGCGAGCGCTGGCGCAGCGAGCGCTGGGACTCGCTGCGGCTGCTCACGCCCAACTGGCTGAGCCGGCTCCCGGGTCACCTCGACGCCGGGCGCGACGCCGACGGCTTCATGACCCGCGCCGAGGTCGTCGACTACCTGAGCGGCTATGCCCGCGCGATCGACGCCCCGGTGCGCGAGCGGACCGCGGTCGTCGCGGCCGCTCCGTACGCCGGCGGCTGGCGGGTGGTGACCGACCAGGGCGCCTGGACCGCCCGCCACCTGGTGGTCGCCACCGGCGACTGCGACCGGCCGCGCGTGCCGGCGTTCGCCCGCGCGCTGCCCGGCGCCCTCGGGCAGGTGACCCCGACCGCCTACCGCGGCCCGGCGGCGCTGCCCGCCGGCGGCGTGCTCGTGGTCGGCGCCTCGGCGTCCGGCGTCCAGCTCGCCGACGAGCTGCGGCGCGCCGGGCGCGAGGTGGTGATCGCGGTCGGCCGCCACAACCGGCTGCCGCGGCGCTACCGCGGCCCCGGCGGCCACGGGTCGTTAAGTCGCTACGCCCGTGCCCACCACCGTCCACGCGAGCGCCGCAGTGGCGTACGAACGCGAAGAAACCCCGACGTCGCTGTCGCCGCACCTCGGCGCCGGCGCCCGG
>CAZNIX010000725.1:0-2032 GCA_964573125.1 uncultured Thermoanaerobaculia bacterium | reverse complement strand
GCCGCCCTCGGCGCGATCGTGGCCGCCCGGCGCGGTGGGGCGCCCCGCCGCGGGCGCTTCCCCCGGCATCGTCTCCGCCGGCCCGAACGCCCGCGCCAGCAGCCACGCCAGCTCGGGCGTCATCGCCACCGGCGGCGGCCGAAAGCGCAGGCCCGCAGCTCGCCGCGCCGCGTTCATCGCCGCCGGCAGGCGCGGACGAGCGCGGCCACGCGGTCGACGTCGCCCTCGGTCATCGCCGAGCCGCTCGGCAGGCAGAGCCCGCGCGCGAAAAGATCCGCCGCCACCTCGCCGCCGCGCACGCGGCTCCCGGCGTAGAGCGGCTGGAGGTGGAGCGGCTTCCACAGCGGCCGGCTCTCGATGTCCTCGGCCTCGAGCGCGCGCCGGACGTCCTCGCGATCGGCGCCGAAGCGCGCGGGGTCGATCGTCAGACAGGTCAGCCAGCGGTTTGCGCGGCCGTAGCCGGCCTCGGGCATGAACTCGACCCCGGGGAGCCCCGCGAGCCGCTCGCGGTAGCGCTCGAAGATCCGCCGGCGGGCGGCCACCCGCTCGGCGAGCCGCCGGAGCTGGCCGCGGCCGATCGCCGCCAGCACGTTCGAGAGGCGGTAGTTGTACCCGAGCGCGGAGTGCTGGTAGTGGGGCGCCGGGTCGCGCGCCTGGCTGGCGAGGAAGCGGGCGCGCGCGACCAGCTCGGGATCGTGCGCCACGAGGGCGCCGCCGCCCGAGGTGGTGATGATCTTGTTGCCGTTGAACGACAGCACGCCGGCGGCGCCGAAGCCGCCCGCGGGCCGCCCGCGGTAGTCGGCGCCGAGCGCCTCGGCGGCGTCCTCGACCACCGGCACGCCGTGCGCGGCGCAGGCGGCCGTGATCGCGTCGTAGTCGGCGCACTGGCCGTAGAGGTCGACCGCGACGACCGCCCTGGGCAGCTTGCCGCGCGCCGCGCACGCCGCCAGCTCCTCTTCGAGCAGCGCCGGGTCGAGGCACCAGGTCGCGGGATCGACGTCGAGGAACACCGGCTCGGCGCCCAGGTAGCGGACCGGGTTGGCGCTGGCGCAGAAGGTCAGGGTCGGGCAGATCACCTCGTCGCCCGGGCCGACCCCGAGCAGGGTGAGCGCGAGGTGGAGCGCCGCCGTGCCCGACGACAGCGCCGCCGCCGCCGGCACGCCGACCGCCGCCGCCAGCTCGCGCTCGAACGCGTCGACGTGCGGCCCGAGCGGCGCGATCCAGTTGGACGCGAAGGCGTCGTGGACCAGCGCCAGCTCCTCGTCGCCGAGGTGGGGCGGGGAGAGGTAGAGGCGGCTCACCGCGACGCTCCGTGGGCCGGGCGTACGCGCGCCGGCACGCCGACGGCGATCGCTCCGTCCGGCAGATCGCGCACCACCGCGGCGCCGGCGCCGACCACCGTCCAGGCGCCTATCGTCACCCCCGGGATCACCGCGCTGCCGGCTCCGATCAGCGCCCCTTCGCCGACCCTCACCCGCCCGCACAGACGGCTCCCCGGCCCGAGGTGCGCATAGGCGCCGACCCGGCAGTCGTGGTCGATCGACGCGCCGGTGTTGACGATCGCGTGGGCGCCGATCTCGGCCTCCGGCTGCACCACCGCGCCCGCGAACACCACGGCCCCCGGCCCGAGGCGGGCCGTAGGATCGACCCAGGCGCGCGGATGGACCACGGTCCGCCACTCGAGGTCGAGGTCGGACGCCAGCCGCCGCCGGGTCCGGTTGTCGCCGATCGCGATCACCCCCCGTCGGAAGCCGGCCGCCAGCTCTCGCACCGGCCCGCGCACCGGTACCCCGAGCAGGTCCGCGCCCCAGCGCTCCGGCGCGTCGTCGAGCGCCGCGGCCACCGCGACGCCCAGCTCGCGCAGGCAGGAGATCACCACCTTGGCGTGGCCGCCGGCACCGATCACCGCCACCGCCTCCGGCTCGCCTTGCGGAGCCGCCGCCGGCGGTGGCACGGGCGCGCGGCTCATGGCGTCTCCGCGTTCACCGCGCTGTCCGGTCCGGCCGCGGCGTCGGCGGCCGCCGGCCGGCTC
>CAZNIX010000724.1:0-2037 GCA_964573125.1 uncultured Thermoanaerobaculia bacterium | reverse complement strand
GACGAGTTCCGCGACGGGTGGTGTCGTGAAGTTCGAGAACGCATGCACGGCGTACCGCGCTCCCGCCGCGATGGTGTACTGGTGGGTGCCGGACTGTCGCCGGGGCGAGAGACGCTCGGCGGGAGCCCCGCCTCACGCCGGCGCCCGCCCGGGCCGCGGCCGGAAGGTCAGCGAGCGCCAGTCGAGGTGGCGGGTCAGGACCATCAGGACCGCGAGCGCCACGAACAGCCCGACCGCGCCGAGCAGGAGCGCATAGTCCTCGAGCCGGAGCAGGACGTAGAGGAAGCCGTAGAGCGCCGCGAGCGCGCCGAGGACGACCGCCGCCCGGCCGCGGCCGGCCAGGATCGACCGCGAGTAGCCGGCGATCAGGCCCGCGGTGGCGGCGGCGGCGAGCGCGTAGGCGGCGGTGAAGCCGAGGTGCTCGCCGACCGCGAGCAAAAGGACGTAGAAGACGCAGAGCGCGAACCCGACGAGCAGGTAGTGCATCGCGTGGAGGCGCTCGGGGCTGAGCAGCTCGAGCAGGAAGAAGGTGCCGAACGTGAGCAGGATGAAGAGCACCGCGTACTTGACCGCGCGCTCGGTCTGCTGGTAGGCGTCGGCGGGGAGCACCAGCGAGACCCCGAACGCCGAGCCCGCGAGCTGGCCGTGGTCGACCGCCGCGTCCGACCAGCTCTGGCCGTAGGAGCGGCCGAAGTAGGGGACGCTCCAGGAGGCGGTGAAGCCGTCGGGACCGATCTCGCGCTCGCCGGGGAGGAACGCGCCGCCGAAGCCGGGCGACGGCCAGGGCGACGACATCTCGACCCGGGTCTCCTCGCCCGCGGGGAGGAAGCTGAGGTCGCCCGAGCCGCGCAGCGCGAGCTCGAAGGAGAACGGCACCCGCTCGCCGGGCGCCGCCGCGCCCCACTCCGCGGGGAGCGGCGCGTGGACGCCGGTCGGGAGCAGCTCGACGCCGCCGCCGGTGCCGGGCAGGAAATCGAACTCGCGCCCGCCCCAGGCGAGGCGGGCCCGCCGCTGGAGCCCGCGCACGTCGGGGACGCCGAGGAACAGCACGGCGCGCTCCCAGTGCACCCGGGTGTGCGCGGAATCGACCAGCGCGGGGCGCGCGAACGCGCCGGCGACCGCGAGCCGCGCCTCGTAGACGACCACCTCGAAGAGGCCGCGGGAGCGGATCTCGGGCTCGATGCGCGCCTGCCACTCGACCTCCGAGGGGAGCGCGTAGAGGACCCGGTCGCGGGTGAAGGTCTCGGTGCGCTGGACCGTGCTCTCCGCGGTCCGCCGGCCGCTCTCCTCGACCGTCACCCGCTCCTCGGTCACCGTGTAGGGGACGGCGACGATCGGGCCGAGCAGCGCCTGCGCACCGCCCCAGGTGGCGGCGATCTCCCACGCGACCTCCTGCTGCCGGCTCATGCGCTCGCGGACGAGCCCGGTGACCCGCGCCACCGGGATCAGCAGCAGGAGCACGAGCAGCGCGAGCATCGACAGCTTGACCAGCGTGTGGTCGCCCCAGCGGCGGCCGGCCTTGACGGTGCGCTCGACGGGCTTCGGATCGGCGTTCGGTTCCACGGCGTCTCCCTCCATTGAATGGGCGCGGTCGCCGGGCCGGCGGCCGCGGCTCGGACGCCATCCCAGCGCCGGCGGGAGGCGCGGCGAGGACGCGGCGGTGGCGCCGCCGGGACGCGATGCGGCGGCCCCGTGGCGACGAAGCGGGCCGGTCCGGGTCGGGGCATCCACGCCGTGACGGCGCGAGGGACGAGCGTCCCCTCGGCGAAGAGCAGTCCTACGCTCCTGCCCATTGACGCCGCCGCGCCACCCGCCGTATCGTGCCGCTCACTCTCTCTTCTCTCATGGAGCACCTACCTTCGGCGGGAACCGACCCCCGTCAACCCAGAAAGGAAGCCCTCATGCGGACCTCGAATCGGCTCGTCTACGCCGCGCTGTTCGTGTCGCTCGGGATCCCCGGCGCCGTCGAGGCGCAGGCGACGCGCACCTGGGTGTCCGGCGTCGGCGACGACGCCAACCCGTGCAGCCGCACCGCGC
>CAZNIX010000723.1:0-2038 GCA_964573125.1 uncultured Thermoanaerobaculia bacterium | reverse complement strand
CGAGCCCGCGCTCGGCGCGGCGCTCGCGGCGCTGACCTGGTCCGGCGGCGACCGCGCGCTCGAGGCGCTGCTGCTCGCCGCCGCCGGCCGCGTCCTCGCCTACGGCGAGCAGGAGACGCTCGACGACCTCGCCCGCCGCGCCCCCGGCAAGCTGATCGCCTACGGCCCCAAGACCAGCCTCGCGATCCTCGCCGCCACCGCCCCCCCCCGCGTCGCCGCCGAGCTGCACGCCCTCGCCGAGCGTTGGCCGCCCGGCCCGTTCGACGCCGCGGCCGCCGCCGCGGTCCAGCAGCTCCGCGCCGAGGCCGACCTCGCCGGCCTCCACCGCCCCCCGCTTCCCCTCCCCGCCGGCACCGTCGTCGTCGACCCCCGCCCCGCGTTCCGCCCCACCCCCGGCCTGCGCACCGTCCGCATCCACCCTCTCCCCGACCTCGGCGCCCTCCCCGCACTCCTCGCCCCCTGGCGCGGCCGCCTCCAGGGCGCCGCCCTCGCCGGCCCCGAGGCCGAATCCCTCCGCCCCGCCCTCGCCGCGCTCGGCGTCAGTCGCTTCGCCCCGCCGGGCGCGCTCCAGTCCCCCGACGCCACCTGGCACAACGGCGGCCGCCACCCGCTCGACGCGCTGGCCTAACCCTCGACCTTGCCGTTGACGATGTCCGCCAGCGTCGCCTCCGGGATCTTCCACGCCGCGGCGCCGTCGATGCGCCCGATCTCCCGGCCGCCGACGTAGACGATCCCGGTCGGCACGCCGCGCACCTTGTCGGCCTCGGCCGCCGGCTCGCCGGCGAAATCGTGGGGCAGGCCGTAGAACTCGAACCCGACCTGCGACCCCTCGAGGTGCTCGACGACCTTGAGCAGCGGCGGCACCCAGCGCCCGCAGGCCGGGCACCACGAGCCGAAGTAGACCCGCACCCGCACCGGCCGCCCGACCGCGCGCAGCGCCGCGACGCTCGGCTCGTAGGGGCGGTAGTCGCGGGCGAGGCGGGCGTACTCCGGCTTGTCCGCGAGCAGGTCGCCGGCCTCGTGCAGGCCGAGCAGGTACGGCTTGGGCCGGAGCACCGCGCGCTTGCCGCCGACGGTGAACCGCACGTCCTCGCCCTCGAGGGTGAAGCGCCCGGCCGAGGCTAGCTCGGCGTCGGCGAGCACGTCGATGCCGCCGTCGGCGCGCCGCGCCAGGCTCATCAGGCTCACCGTCTCGACCGTGCCCGAGCGCGGCTGGAGGAGCACGGGCTCGGGGAGCTTCGAGGTGACGATCAGGATCGCCGCCACCCGGTCGGTCTGGTAGATCTCGGCGCGCTCGGCCTTCTGGCCGTCGACCTCGAGGACGAACTCGCCGGTGGGGAGGAAGTCGCGCAGGATGGCGTCGGCCGGCGCCTGCGCGGCCACCGGCAGGGACGCCAGGATGGCCGCGCCGGCGGCCAGCGCGGCGGCCGCGGCCGGCGCGGCGCGGCGGCCACGCCGGGCGGGGGTCGAAGGATGGGGGTGGATCGCAGTCGCCGTCCGCTGTCGCATCCGTCTCCTCGCAGTCGGGTATCGGAGTCCGCTCGGCCGCAGCTACGGGGCCCGATGATACGCAAGCGCAGTGCCATCGCCGGCCGCGATCCGCTCGAGCGGCGGCAGGCCGCTCCAGGTCGCCGCCACCTCGCCGTCGCGGACGTAGAACGAGCGCGGGAGGCGCCGGTAGAGCGGCCGCAGCAGCGCCGGCGGCGCCTCGCGCACCGCGAACGCCGGTCCCCAGCGCCAGTAGAAGCCGCGCTGCGCCTCGAGCGGGTCGGGGTTGACCAGCCAGAGCGACGGCGCGCCCGGCGCGGCGTCGAGCGCGTAGTCGTTGAGGCGGTCGATGGCGCCGGTCAGCGCCGGGTCCTCGAGCCCGGCGAGCACGACCACGTGCTCGCCCGCGGCCAGCTCGGGCACCACGGCGTCGAGGCAGACGCGCCCGGCGCCGGCGCCGGCGCACAGGGCGGCGACCTCGGCGCCCGGGGCGAGCCGCGTGGCGAGGTCGTCGAGCGGCAGCTCGGGCGCGCGCCAGGCGAACATGACC
>CAZNIX010000722.1:0-2039 GCA_964573125.1 uncultured Thermoanaerobaculia bacterium | reverse complement strand
GCGGCGCCCGACCCGACGGCGGCGCCCGACCCGATGGCGGCGCCCGACCCGCCGGCGGCACCCGACCCGACGGCGGCGCCCGACCCGCCGGCGGACCCGGCCCCGTCGTCCCTCCCACCGCCGGCGGCCGTCCCGGCGGCAAGCCCCGAGCCGGCGTCGCCGGACATCTCGGCCGCCGTCGCCGCGGCGTGGCTCTGGACGATCCGCTCGGCGTAGCCGAGCGCGACGTTGGCGACGTTCGAGTTGGTGCCGTCGAGGAGCACCTGCACGCGCGCCCGCCCGGCCGCGAGGTCCGCGGCGTAGCCCTCCGGGATCACCAGCGCGACGGTCGCCTCGGCGCGGTCGAGCGCGGCGACCGCGTCGGCGGGCCGCGAAGAGGCGCCGGCGAGGTCGAAGTAGCCCGAGCCGGTGAACGCCTCGACCAGCGCGCGCGACTCCGCGGTCGCGTCGCGATCGACCAGGAACGTCGCGGTGTGCCGGACGTCGGTCGACACCGCGTAGCCGAAGACCACGAGCTGGAGCACCGGCGCGAGCAGCAGCAGCCGCGCGAGCCGGGGGTCGCGCCGGAGCTGGAGGAACTCCTTGCGCACGGTGACCGCGATCCGCCGCGGCGCCGCGAGCCCCTTGCCGGCGCGGCTCAACCCGGCAGCTCCTTGCGGAAGCTCGCGACCGCGAGCGCCAAGCCGGCGGCGGCGAACGCGACCATCAGCCACGCCTGCGGCCACAGCACCTCGGGCCCCACGCCCTTGAGGAAGATGCCGCGCGTGACGGTGAGGAAGTAGCGCGCCGGCACCAGGTAGGTGAGGAGCTGGAGCGGCCGCGGCATGACCGCGATCGCGTACATGAAGCCCGAGAGCAGGAACGCCGGGAGGAAGGTGGCGAGCATCGCGACCTGGGTGGCGAGCATCTGCGAGCGGGCGACCGCCGAGATGAACATGCCGAGCCCGAGCGCGCCGGAGAGGAAGAGCAGCGCGAGCCCGGCGAGCAGGAGCAGGCTCCCGCGCAGCGGCACGCCGAAGAGCCACACCCCGAGCGCGGTCGCGACCGCGACGTCGACCAACCCGATCGCGAGGTAGGGCAGGAGCTTGCCGGCGACCACCTCGAGCCGGGTCACCGGCGTGGCGGCGAGCTGCTCCATCGTGCCGCGCTCCCACTCGCGCGCGATGGTCAGCGAGGTGAGCATGGCGGCGACGATCATCATCACCACCGCGACCAGCCCGGGGACGATCATGTTCTTCGACTCCAGCTCCTCGTTGAACCAGACGCGGGTCTCGGCGACGAGGGGTGGCCGCAGCGCGCCGCCGGCGCCGTCGCCCGCGCGGCGCGCGGCCCAGGAGGCGACCACGCCGCGGGAGTAGCCGAGCGCGATCGTCGCGGTGTTGGCGTCGCTGCCGTCGACCAGCGCCTGGACCGCGGCCGGCCGGCCGCCGCCGACGTGGGCGGCGAACCCCGCCGGCACGACGATCACCGCGAGCGCCTCGCCGCGCTCGAGCAGCGGGCGGATCCCGTCCGGGCCGTCGAGCACGGCGACGAACGTGAAGTAGCCGGAGGCGCGGAAGGCGTCGAGCAGCGCGCGGCTCTCGGCGCTCCGGTCCTCGTCGAGGACGCCGGTACGGATGTCGCGCACGTCGAACGAGATCGCGTAGCCGAAGAGGACCAGGAGCAGCGCCGGCAGGAGGAACGCGAGCAGCAGGCTCCGCGCGTCGCGGGAGAGCTGGAGCACCTCCTTGCGCGCGACCGCCGAGAGCCGGCGCGCGCTGATCATCCCGCCACCGCCCCGCCGGCCGCGGCGACCCGGGCGACGGAGAGGGCGCGCCGGCCGATCATCCCGCCACCGCCCCGCCGGCGGCGGCGACCCGGGCGACGAAGACGTCCTCGAGCGACGGCTCGACCGCGCGCACCGCGACGACCTCGATGCCCGCCCGCCCGAGCCGGGCGCGGATCTCCGCCTCCCCCGCCGCGGCGTCGGCGACCGCGGCGCGCACGGTGCGGCCGTAGAGGCCGGCGGCGAGGACGCCGGGCGCGCCGGCGAGCGCCTC
>CAZNIX010000721.1:1825-2049 GCA_964573125.1 uncultured Thermoanaerobaculia bacterium | reverse complement strand
GCGCGGCGGGGGCGCTGACCGCCGGGACGACGATCGCCACCGGCGACGGCGGCCACGCCGCTCTCCGCCTGGCCTCCGGCCCTTCGCTGCGCCTCGACTCGGCCAGCGCCGTCCGCCTCGACTCCGCGCGCGTCGTCGCGCTGCGGCGGGGCGCGGTCTACGTCGATTCGGGACCGGCGGCCGGGCGCGGCGACGCGGCCGCCGGCGGCGTCGAGGTGGTGACC
>CAZNIX010000721.1:0-1815 GCA_964573125.1 uncultured Thermoanaerobaculia bacterium | reverse complement strand
AGATCGGCACGCAGTTCGAGGGCCGCCTGCTCCCCGCCGCGGCGGCGGACGGCGGCGACGACGCCCCGGCGGCGCTGCAGGTGAGCGTCCGCGAGGGAACCGTCGCGGTCGGCCGCGGCGGCGAGCAGGTGCGGGCGGAGGCCGGTAGCGCGCTGACCCTGACCGCCGGCGGCGGCCTGGAGCGCAGCGCGGTGGCGCCCGACGGCAGCGAGTGGGAGTGGGTGCAGCGCGCGGCGGCGCCGATGGCGATCGAGGGCGCGACGCTCGCCGCCTTCCTCGATTGGGTGGCGCGCGAGACCGGCCGCCCGTGGCGCTTCGCGCCGGGGGTTCCGCCGTCGGCGGGCGGGATGGTGCTGCACGGGACGATCGCGGGACTGACCCCCGAGGAGGCGCTGTCGGTGGTGCTCCCCGGCTGCCGGCTGCGCCACCGGACGGTGGGCGGCACCCTCCACGTCGAGGCCGCCCCGCCCGCGGAGTGAGTTCTTCGAGGGGGGCTGCGCCCCCTCCCCGATCGAGTGACGGTCTTTGTTCAAGGAGGCGCGGGGCCGGACCGTCGAGCCACGGGTCCGGGTCGGTCCCTGGGCGGCCTCCGGCGGTTTTTCACGAGCTCTGAAGCGCGCCGGCCGCGCGACGCGGCGAAGGATCTGCGCCGCTCGCGGCTCCCAGCGAATGGAAGTCGGGCGGCGACCGCGGATCCGCTGCGCCGCCCGGGGAGGCGAGCCCGTGTCGAACGAGCGAGCCGTGGACCGCGAGGGCGGCGATCGCGGCGGCCGCGCCGCGGCCGCGACGCGGCTGGGCGCGGTCTGGCTGGCGCTGTCGATGGCCGCGCTCGCCGCCGGCCTGGGCAGCCACGCGCTGATCGACCCCGACGAGGGGCGCAACGCCGCGATCGCCGGCGCGATGGCCGACGGCGGCGACTGGCTGGTGCCGCGGCTGGACGGCCTGCCCTACCTCGACAAGCCGTTCCTCTACCCCGCCGCGACGGCCGCCGCGATCCGCCTGCTCGGCCCCACCGAGCGGGCGGCGCGCCTGCCGTCGCTCGTCTTCGCCTGGGCGACGGCCGCGCTCGTCGCCTGGTTCGCGGCCCGCCTGTTCGGACGCCGCGCGGCCTGGATCGCCGGCGCCGCCTGCGCCACCGCGCCGATGACCGTCGCCTACTCACGGATCGTGATCTTCGACTCCATGCTCGGCTTCTTCGTCGTGCTCGCGCTGGTCGCGTTCCATCAGGCGGTCGAGGCTCCGGCGCCGCCGGCGGGCCGCCGTGACCGCCGCCCCTGGTGGAGCGTCCTCGCCTGGCTCGCGATGGCGCTCGGCGTGCTGACCAAGGGGCCGGTGGCGGTGGCGCTCCCGCTGCTCGTCGCCGCCCCCTACGCGCTGTGGCGGCGGCGTTCGCGCGCGGTCTGGCAGCCGGCGGGGCCGCTCCTGCTGCTCGCGGTGGTCGTGCCCTGGGCGCTGGCGGTCGAGGCGCGCGAGCCCGGCTTTCTGCGCTACGCGCTGATCACCGAGACCTGGCTGCGGCTGACCACCGACCGTCTGGATCGCACCGGCCCGCCGTGGTACTTCGTCCCCTACCTGCTCGCCGGCGCCTTCCCCTGGATCCTGGCGCCGATCGGCTCGGTCCTCGCCGGCCTGCGCCGCCGGCGGCCGCCCGCGCCCGCGCCGGCGATCCTGCTGCTCTGGATCGCGCTCCCGCTGCTCTTCTTCTCGCTCTCGCACTCCAAGCGGCCACATTACATCCTGCCGCTGGTGCCCGCGGTCGCCCTGCTCGCGGCCCAGGCCTGGAGCCGCCCGCGCCCGCCGGCCGCCGCCGCCCGC
>CAZNIX010000720.1:0-2061 GCA_964573125.1 uncultured Thermoanaerobaculia bacterium | reverse complement strand
GCCGGCCGGGCGAGTCCTCTCGCCCGGCCGAGGCCCTTGACGGCCGCGAGCGCAGCGAGCGGATCGTCAAAATTCCACCCGCGGCGCCGTCGCGGCGCCCTCCTGGGCCTCGAAGTAGGGGCGCTCGTCGAAGCCGAAGGCTCCGGCGATCACGACCGCCGGGAAGCGCCGGCGCGCGGTGTTGTAGGCCTGCGCCGCCTCGTTGTAGCGGCGGCGCGCCACCGCGATGCGGTTCTCGGTGCCCTCGAGCTGGACTTGGAGGTCGCGGAAGGCCTGAGTCGCGGTCAGCTCGGGGTAGCGCTCGACCACCACCAGGAGGCGCGAGAGCGCCGACGACAGCTCGCCCTGGGCCTGCTGGAAGCGCTCGAGCTGCGCGGCGTCGGGCAGGCCGCCGACGGTCACCTGGCCGACCTTGGCGCGCGCCTCGGTCACCCTGGTGAAGGTCTCCTGCTCGAACTCGGCCGCGCCCTTGACCGTGGCGACCAGGTTGGGCACCAGGTCGGCGCGCCGCTGGTAGTGGTTCTCGACGTCGCCCCAGGCGCCCTCGACCCCCTCCTGCAGGCCGACCAGCTTGTTGTAGCTGCCGGCGACCGCTAGGCCGATGCCGATCAAGAGCACGATCAGGACGAGGGCGCAGCCGAGCGATTTCTTCACGGTCGATCCTCCGGGTCGTCGGCCGGGACGTTGACGGACGGACGTTCACTACTGTACACGGTTTCGGTTTGTTCCCCGCGCTCGGCCGCGGGCGGCGCGTGGCCGCCGGTGACGATCTCGGAGTTGATCTCGCCGCCGATCAGGATCGCCGCCCCGGTGAGGTAGAACCAGAGCAGGAGCACGATCACCGCCCCGAGCGAGCCGTAGATCCGGCTGTAGTAGCCGAAGTAGGTGAGGTAGAGCCGGAAGCCGAGCGAGGCGCCGAGCCAGAGCGCGACGCCGAACACCGCGCCCGGGGTCAGCCACACCCGGTCGGCGGGGGCGGCCGCGGGCGCGAAGTTGTAGACCAGCTCGAAGCCGACGACCGCGAGCAGCAGCATCGCGAGCCCCTGGACCACGGTCCACACCGCGCCGAACACGGTGTCCATTCCGAGCGCGCCGGCGACCAGCACCGCGAGGTCCTGACCGAAGAAGAAGATCGCCAGCACCGAGCCGGAGAGCAGCGCGAACGCCGCGGTGACCAGCACCGCCATCAGGTTGCGCAGCAGCCACGGCCGCCGCTCGCGGTAGCGGTAGGCGCGGTTGAGCACCCGGCCGGCCGCGAGCACGGCGCGCGAGGCCGCGATCAGCGCCACGCCGAGCCCGAGCCACAGCTTCCAGCCCGCGCGCTCGACGGCGATCTCGATCAGGGTGCCGCGCAGGAGCGCCGTGATGTCGGCGCTCGGCGACAGCGTCGACACGAACTCGAACAGCTCGGCCGACAGCTCGCCGTAGGCCAGGTAGCCGAACAGCGTGGTCAGGAACAGCAGCAGCGGGAAGACCGAGAACAGGAAGAAGTAGGCCAGCTCGGCGGCGCGGCCGAGGAGGTCGTCCTCGTAGACCTGGCGCCAGACGCCGCGCCCGAGCGCCAGCCACTGGCGGCCGCGGAGCTGCCACATCGAGCGCGTCGGCCGGCCGCGCAGCCGGCGCAGGGGAGACATCGCGGCCATTCTACGGGGCGCGAACGGCGACTCACCCGGTGGCGGCACGCCGGCGTATCCGGTGGCAGCAGGAGTGCGCGCGCCTCAGGGGCGCGTGCGCGGAGGCGCTCCACGCCGCCGACTCAGGGGAGGGGCCCCCCGCGAAATCCACTCCCGCGAGGCGGTAGGTTTGGAACAGACCCTCTAAGCCTAAGAGAACCGCCGCGCGCGCTCGAGGCGCTCGGCGACCTCGCGGGCGAGCGCCGCCGACGCCGCCTCGGCGCGCGCGGCGTCGCAGTAGAGCGCGAGCGCCGCCCGCGCCTCCGGGTGGACGTCGCGGGCGGCGAACAGCGGCACCATCTCCTCGGCCAGGCGGCGCTGGTCGGCGGCGCGCCCCTGCTCGGCGTAGAGCGCCGCCAGCTCGAGCGACACCTGGGCCGTCTCGTAG
>CAZNIX010000719.1:0-2063 GCA_964573125.1 uncultured Thermoanaerobaculia bacterium | reverse complement strand
CGCCGGCCGCTCCCCGGCGCCGACACCGCGACGGCCGGGCTCGCCGTCCGCGCCGGCGGGGCTCCGGCGCGGGCGGCGTGGGTCCGCGGGCGGGCTTCGCGGCTAGCAGTTGTTGACCTGCGGGCACTGGATCGGCGTCGGGCCGGTCGCCGGCGTGCAGACGCCGCCGCAGCACTGGAGAACGACGCCGTTGCAGGAGCACATGTAGGTACAGATCGCGGCCTCCGCCGGCGGCGCCGCGAGCAGGGCGCCGACGCCGCAGGCGAGGGCGAAGACGAGGACGAGGGCGGTCAGGGCCTTGCGCATGGGGACCTCCAGGGTTGGAACGGGGGTTGAACTTCAGTCTGCCGCGTGTGCGCACTGTCGCGCCCAGGCGGCTGCTTCATCCCTAGTACACCTCCCCCAGTGCGCCGGTTCGCGGCCGAACGGGACAGCCCTCGCCCGCGCCGAACTCAGAGCTGATACCCGGCGACCGTGCGCGCCGAGAGGCCCCGGCGATCGACCTCGACCTCGACCTCCCTCCAGCCGCCGCGGCGCGCCGGGCCGTCGGAGTAGTAGGTCAGCAGGTACTGGCTCGATAGCTCCCGCTCGATCTGCTCGTAGATCGCGCTCAGGTCCTCGCCGGCGCGGACCAGGAAGGTGCGGCCGCCGACCGCCGCGGTCAGCCGGTCGAGGCGGTCGCCGAGCGTGCGCAGCGAGAGCCCCTCGGTGCGCAGCGCCTCGTTGTTGGAGACGATGACGTAGATCGGGATGCCGAGCTTGCGCGCGAAGGACAGGCAGGTGCGGTAGGCGAAGCGCTCGTCCTCGTCGGCGCCGTCGGCGTAGACGACCAGCGCCTTGCGCCCGCTCTGGCCCTGGAGCTGGACGAGCGAGAAGACGATCGACTCCCACAGCGAGGTGCGGCCGCCGGCGCGCAGGCGGCCGACCGCCGCGGTCACCCGGTCGAGGTCGAGCGTCGGCTCGGCGGCGAGCGCCGGCCGGTCGTCGAAACCGACCAGGAACGCGCGGTCGCGCCCGCGCTCGAGCGCGCCGAGGAACCCGGTCGCCGCCTCCTGCACCGCCGGCAGCTTGACGAACATGCTCGCCGAGGAGTCGATCGCGAGCCCGACCGTCACCGGCAGGTCGCCGGCCTCGCCGAACCCGGCCAGCTCCTGCGCCACGCCGTCCTCGCGTACCGCGAAGCGCTCGCGGTCGAGGCCGCGCACCGGCCGCCCGGAGCGGTCGGAGACGACCACGAACAGCTCGACCAGGTTGACGTCGATGCGCTCGCCGCCGCCCGGCTCGTCGAGGAAGAAGACGTCCTCGGCGGCGGCGCCGTCGTCGAGGTAGGCGACCGCGCGCAAAAAGCCCCGGCGCGGGCCCTCCGGGACGACCAGCCGGTGCCGCCACGGCGGCTCGAAGAGCGTCGCCAGGCGCGCGGCGTTGCGGTACAGCTCGACCCGCTGCACCCGCCGGCCGGGGGGCGCGGCGACCTCGGCGGCGAAATCGAGCGGCCCCGGCGGCGGCTGATCGGCGGGCTCGGTGATGCGCACCGAGAAGTCGCGGCCGCCCTCGTTGACCACCAGCTCGTCGCGGCCGAGGACGGCGCCGCCCGCGCCGTAGGCGAGCGCCTCGATGCGCCGCATCAGCGGGAGCTTGCCGAGGTCGAGCTCGGCGGCGAACGGCGGCGCGGCGGCCTCGGCGGCGCGGCGGCCGTCGAGACGGAACTCGACCCGCTTCACCCCGGGGTCGCTGACCACGGTCTCGAAGCGCACCGGGCCGCGCAGCACGTGCCCCTCCGGGCGCAGCAGGTTGACCGGCTTGGGCGCCGGCAGGAGGCCGAGCGCAGCGTCGAAGAACGCGCCCGCGCCGTCGCCGTCGCCTTCGAGGCCGGAGGCGCCGGCGGCGACCAGGCCGGCCAGCGCCCCACCCCACCGTCCGGTGGCGAGGTCCTCGACCACCACCGCCACGCGGTCGGCGTCGGGCGCGAGCGCGAGCGGGAGGGCGAGGACGAGCGCGCCCGCCTCGCGGCGCGCCTCGGCGCGGCGGTGCTCGACCGTCACCTCGCCGCCCGCGCCGACCGC
>CAZNIX010000718.1:0-2070 GCA_964573125.1 uncultured Thermoanaerobaculia bacterium | reverse complement strand
CGAGCCCGGACTGGTGCCGCGGCCGCCGGGGTCGGCGGCGCCGTGGAGCGGCAGGGCGCGGCGGAAGGCGTCGCGGGTGGCGGTGGCGAAGAAGCCGGGGCGGCCGGGGCCGTCCGGAGCGGCCGCGCCGGCGCCGGCCGGGCGGCCACCGCGGCCGTTCGACGGGGCAGGGAAGCCGACGGAAGAGGCCGCGCCGGCGTGGTCCGTTACGCGGCGTCCGCCGCGGCCGGAGGATGGAGTCGGCGAGTGGCGTCGGGTCATGGGCGAGCCTCCTGGCACGGGGTCGCCCGGCGATCGAGGGGCGTTCGCGTTCCCTCCGCCGGTACGAACCGGATCAGGTTCCACGGGTGCTTCTCAGTCCCGGCCGGACACGCCCGGCGGGACGCCCCGCGCGAACGCGAGCAGTGTACACCCGCGGCGCGCCGGACCGCGTCGGGCCGCCGAGATCGGCGCTCTCGGAATGGAGCGCGTGCGCCCTGGCCGCCGGTGGCGGCCGCCGGTGCCGGGCCGCCGAGATCGGCGCTCTCGGAGTGGAGCGCGTGCCTGCCCTGGCCGCCGGTGGCGGCCGCCGGCTAGACCGCCTGGGGGAGGACGGCGGCGACCGGCTCCAGGCCCACCGGGTCGCCGACCGCGATCTCGCCGCCCTCGACCGCCTGGGGGAGGACGGCGGCGACCGGCTCCAGGCCCACCGGGTCGCCGACCGCGATCTCGCCGCCCTCGATCACCTCGCCGAAGACGCCGCCGCGCCAGTCGGGGCCGAGCGCGGCCTTGAGGCCGGCGCGCGCGCGCTCCATGCGCTCGCACGGGCGGGTCTCGCCGCGGATCAGCACGCGGCAGGCGCCGACCCGCAGCACCCGGCCGCCGGTCTCGGCGAGCGGCAGGCCGGAGACCATCAGGTTGGCGCGCCGGGCCGAGGGATCGACCTCGACCGTCCCGGCGCCGCCGTCCAGCTCGGCGATCGCGTCGGCCCAACCCTCGGCGGAGATCACCGTCACCTGCCGCCGGCCGCCCCGGTTGGAGTTGCCGGCGATCCCCTCCCCGGCGATCAGGTGGGCGGTCGGGTGGGGGTCCATCGGCCCGAGCTTCGCGCGCTTGACCCAGATCCGCTCGAGCTTCCCGGAGGCCGGCCCGGCCGCCGGCGCCGCGGCGGCCGGCGCTCCGGAGCCCGGGAGCGGAGCCTCCGTCATCGCCCGCCCTCTCCGGCCGCCGCCGGCTCGCCGGCGGCCGGGGCGACCGGCTCGGGCGAGTTGAACACCGAGTCGGGGAGCGTCTCGGGGACCGCGATCGGCGAGAGGTCGAGCACCCGGTCGCCTCCGACCTGCGCGCGGCGCGGCGCGAGCAGGATGCCGCCGTGGCGCTGCCACCCCTCCCAGCGCCAGGCGGTCGGCTCGGCGTCGGCCGGCTGGTGTTCGAGTACGTACTCCCAGCGGTCCATTAGGCCGGTCGCGCGGTTGAAGTAGACCCAGTAGCGGTCGCCGGGGGTGAGGCCGACGTTGGCGAAGGAGAGCGCGAGCACGTCGTAGGTCGCGCCGTCGAGAGTCGCCTCGCGGTCGTAGACCAGGTTCACGCCCGGGTCGCGCAGCTTGTAGGGGACGAGCAGCCAGTAGGTGTCGTTGATCCAGGCGCCGTAGGCGTTCTCGAGCAGCTCGGCGGCCTGCTCGCCGGTCGCCTTCTCGCCGCCGACCCAGGCCTCGCCCTGCCGGCTCGCGAGGTCGTGGAGGACCACCCAGCGCACGCCCTCCTGGTCGGTGCCCTCGACCCGGTGGCGGCCGGTCGCGCGGTCCCACCAGTGCCAGCGGCGGCCGGCGAAACCGCACGAGAGGTTGCGGGTGTTCGCCCACGCGTCCGCGCCGCCGAGCGCTTCCATCGCGCGCGCGGCGACGGCGGCGGCGCGCTCGTCGGCGGTGCCCTGCTCGGCCGCGGCGGCGGGGGCGGCGGCGGAGAGCGGCAGAGCGAGGGCCAGGGCCAGGGCGAGGGCTGCGACGGGGGGCGGCAGCGCGGGCGCGGCCGGCGCGGCGGCGGTTTTCGGCGGACTGGTCATCGGGTTCTCCTCCTGTCGACGGGCGGCGG
>CAZNIX010000717.1:0-2073 GCA_964573125.1 uncultured Thermoanaerobaculia bacterium | reverse complement strand
CCCGACGCCGAGGCCGCGCGCACCCGGCTCGCCGGCCGCGGCGTCCCCGAGTCGTGGGTGGTCTCCGAGGGGGGCGGCGTCACCGACCCCGAGCTGCGCCTCGCGCTCGGCGGCCGCGAGGTCGTCGTCCCCGGGCGCTGGCTGGCGGTCGAGGGCGATGGCGAGCGCGGCGTCCGCGCCGCCGGCGCTTCCTCCGGCGGAGGCCGCTACCGCGGGCGCCTGCTCGTCTACCTCAACGACCGCGGCCGCCTCAACCTGATCAACGAGCTGCCGCTCGAGGACTACCTGCGCGGCGTGGTGCCGGCCGAGATGGGCCCCGAGCTCTACCCCCGGCTGGAGGCGCTCAAGGCGCAGGCGGTGGCGGCGCGCACCTACACGCTGCGCAACCTCGGCGAGTTCGCGGGCGAGGGCTACGACATCTGCGCCACCCCGCGCTGCCAGGTCTACCGCGGCATCGCCGCCGAGCACCCGCTCTCCGACCAGGCGATCGACGAGACCGACGGCCAGGTGCTGCTCTGGCGCGGCGAGCTGGTCGACGCCCGTTACAGCGCGACCTGCGGCGGCCACACCGAGGACGTGCGGACGATCTTCCCGCTCGAGGACGCCCCCTACCTGCGCGGCGTGCCCTGTCTCGAGAACGGCGGCGACCGCCTCGCCGGCGCGCTGCCGCGCGGCGAGCCGTTCCCCGAGGCGCTGACCCGGCGGCTGTTCCCGGAGCCGGCGGCGGCGAGCCCGGAGGAGCTAGTCGGGGCGCTCGAGGAGGTCGCCGGCTACCACCGCGCGCTCGAAACCGACGCCGCGGGCAAGCGGCGGTTGGTCCTGCGCGTCGGCGGCGACGAGCGGCGGATCGAGCTGCCGGCCGCGCTCGCCACCTTCCGCCTGCGCGGCGAGAAGCTCGAGTCCGCCGACCTCGCGCTCTCGCCCGGCGACCGCGTGCGCGTCTTGCGCTTCGACGGCTACCCGGTGGCGCTGATCCAGGACGTCGACCCCGCCGGCGCCGCGGCCGACGGCGGCGGCGCCTACGGCGCGTGGACCCGCTTCCGCACCGACGCCCGCCTCGCGCGCCTGGTCGAGGAGCGCTACCCGGGGCTCGGCTTCGCCGGCCTCGAGGTGCTCGAGCGCGGGGTCTCCGGGCGGGTGGGCAAGATGCGGGTGCTCGGCGCCGGCGGCGCCAGCGTCGTCGTCGAGGGGCTGGCGGTGCGCTGGACGCTCGACCTGCCGGACACCCGCTTCTCGTTCCAGCGCCTGCGGCCGGAGCGCGGCGAGCCGGGGTATCTGTTCACCGGCAGCGGCTGGGGCCACGGCGTCGGCCTGTGCCAGCTCGGCGCCTACAGCATGGCCGGCCGCCGCAGCACCTACCGCCAGATCCTCCAGCACTACTACACGGGCGTGACGCTGGCGCGCGTGCGGGCGCGAGCGCAACGTTTTTCAGGGGGGCTTTTCCAGCCCCCCTCCCCGCGGGAGTGACGGTCTTGTTCAAGGGGGGCGCGAGGCCCCTCCCCCGAGTCGCCGCTTCGCGGCGCGCGCCTGTGGGCGCGCGTCCCGCTGACACCTGCCTGGTGCTTGGGTCGCCGGCCGCTTCGCGGTACCATCGGGCTCGTCACGAGGAGGGCCCAGCATGACCGTAGCCGCCGACGTCCGCGCCTCCGAGACCCCGGCGCTCGATTTCGCCCTCACTCCCGAGCAGGAGACGGTGCGCGCGGCGGTGCGGGAGTTCGCGCAGAAGGAGATCGACCCGATCGTCGACGAGATCGACGAGGCGCAGCGGTTTCCGCGCGAGGTGTTCCAGAAGGCCGGCGAGCTGGGGTTCCTGGGCGTGATCTTCCCCGAGGAGGACGGCGGCGCCGGGCTCGGCTACGTCGAGTACGTGCTGGTCGTCGCCGAGCTGGCGCGCGTCGATCCCTCGGTCGCGTTGAGCGTCGCCGCCCACAACTCGCTGTGCACCAACCACATCTACAAGTTCGGCGACGACGGGCAGCGGCGGCGCTGGGCGGCGCCGCTGGCGCGCGGCGAGAAGATCGGCGCCTGGAGCCTGACCGAGCCCGGCGCCGGCTCCGACGCCGCCGGCACCCG
>CAZNIX010000716.1:260-2078 GCA_964573125.1 uncultured Thermoanaerobaculia bacterium | reverse complement strand
CAACGGTGGGGGCGAGGTCGGCGGGGTCGTGCGCGCGTTCGGTCCCGGCCCCGAGGGCGCCGGCTGGCCGGTCGAGCTGCCCGCGTTCCCCGGCACCGACGGTCCGCTCGCCCGCCTGCTGCTGCGCGACCAGGCGGTGGCGGTGGCCGCCGCCGGCGCGCGTCCGATCGTCGTCGCCGGCGACCGCCACGCCGGCTTGATCGACCAGCGCACCGGCCGCCCGGCCGAAGGGGTGGTGGCGACCGCCGCCGCCGCCGAGCTGGGCGTCGACGCCGAGGCGCTCGCGGCCGCCGCCCTCATCCTCGGCAGCCGCGAGGCGACCTTCCTGCTCGGCGCCCTCAAACCCGCCCCCGCCGTCCTCTGGCTCCTCGGCACCGGCGCCGGCCGCCCGCTCCTCACCTCCCACCACTGGTCGCAATTGGCGACCTTCTGACCGCCCCCTCTCAAACGGCGAACAGCCTCCTCGCCCCGGCCCAGGCAAGGAGGCCGGAGGGAGGAACCCCGCCCCCGGGGGCGCCAGACGCCGCGCTCAACGCTCCGTCGCGGCAGAGCAAGGCGGCACCGCGCGGCGGCTGACGAGCGCTGCGCCGACCGCCACCCGCGCACTCCGAGCGCAGCGCGTCCCCCGAGGGCGGGGCTCCTCCCTCCGGCCGGGGGTCCCAACCTCTCCAACGAGGCGGCGCCGACCCGCCCGCACACTCCGAGCGCAGCGCGTCCCCCGGGGGCGGGGCTCCTCCCTCCGGCCGGCCTTCGCATCCCGCCGACGCGCGCTGCGCCGACCGCTACTCGCTCACTCCGGGGGCTGGGCTCCTCCCCCCGGCCGGCGGTCCCCGTCGACCGGAAAGACCGGCAGCTCGTGGTGCCGCAACACCAGTCGCACCCGCTCCCCGGGCGCATGCCCGGGCCCCGCGAGACAGCGCACCCGCACCAGCTCGCCGCCGTCGCCCGAAAGCCGCACCTCGTCGACCAGGTCGTGGCCGTAGAAGGTCCGGCGCACGACCTCGCCGGGGACCCCCTCGTGCCCGTCATAGAAGCACTCCGGCATCACGGTCAGGTCCTCCGGCCGGACGAGCAGCAGACCCGGACCGTCCGCGGCCGCGGCCGGCGCCCGGCCGAACACCGAGCGCGCGACGCCGCGGTCGACCACGCAGCCGACGAGCTGGCCGTCGCCGATGAAGCGGGCGACCGCGGCCGAGGCCGGCCGGCGGTAGACCTCCTCCGGCGGGCCGACCTGGAGGATCCGGCCGCGCGCCATGACCGCCACCGTGTCGGCGACCGAGAGCGCCTCCTCCTGGTCGTGGGTGACCAGCACCGCGGTCGCGCCGGCGGCCTGGAGGATCGCCCGCACCTCGGCGCGCACGCGCTGGCGCAGGGTGGCGTCGAGGTTGGCGAACGGCTCGTCGAGCAGCACCAGACTGGGCTCGGGCGCGAGCGCGCGGGCGAGCGCCACCCGCTGCTGCTGGCCGCCGGAGAGCTGGTCGGGATAGCGGCCGGCGAGGTCGGCCATGCCGACCAGCTCGAGCGCGGCGCGCGCGCGCTCGGCGCGCCGCCCGCCGTCGCGCCGGAGGGCGCGCCCGAGAGACCCGTCGCGCCGGAGGGCGCGGCCGAGCGGACTGGCGCGCCCGAAGAGCCGCCGCCGCGGGAGCCCGTAGAGGACGTTGCCGCGCACCGTGAGATGGGGGAACAGCGCTCCCTCCTGGAACACCATCGCCACCCGGCGCTTCTCGGGCGGCACCCAGCAGCCGGCTCCGGCGACCACCCGGCCGGCGATCGCGATCTCCCCCGCGGCCGGCGCCTCGCAGCCGGCGATCGCGCGCA
>CAZNIX010000716.1:0-250 GCA_964573125.1 uncultured Thermoanaerobaculia bacterium | reverse complement strand
CCCGCCGCCGGCGACCGCAAGGTCGACGCCGTCGACCGCCACCCGGTCGCCGTAGCGCACGGTCAGCCCGCGCACCTCGACGACCGGACCGGGGAGACCGACGGCACGGCCGGCCGGCGCCACGGCGGAGCGGGCGAGAGCCGGTACGTCGCCGGAGGAGGAGGTCGTGGCGGGCGCACAGGCCGCGGCAGCGGCGCGGGCGGCGGGCGCGCCGGACGAGGCGGCGGCCGTGCCAGCGGATGCACCGGCC
>CAZNIX010000715.1:0-2079 GCA_964573125.1 uncultured Thermoanaerobaculia bacterium | reverse complement strand
GGCGGCGCCGCCGGGGCGGTCCGTCGCCGGCTCTGCCGGCGCGCGACCACGATCACGACGACCACCGCCGCGATCACCGCGAGCGGGCCGGCGGCGAGCACGGTGCAGCCGATCGCCATGTAGAGCGGCTCGAGCGGGTCCTTCGCGGCGGTCTCCTCGGCCGCCGGGGCGCGCTCGAGCGGCAGCTCGGACTGCAGGCTGTAGCCGGTGGCGTCGTTCATCTCCCGCAGCGACCGGGCGTAGCGGGCGAGGCTCTCGGGCTCGACCATCCGCGCCCGGGTCTTCAGCTCGTAGACCAGCTCGATGCTCCGCTCGCGCGAGGTCGAGGAGACCGTGAACTCGAACCACGGGTTGCGCTCGCTCTCCTCGACCGCCGCGAACTCCCACGGCGTCGAGGCCGCGATCGACACCGTCTCGCGAGTGTGGAGGTCGCGCGGCAGGCGCAGCGGAGAGCGGCGCTCGACCGTCGCCGGCTCGACCAGCTCGGTGCCCAGGGTCAGCGGCAGCAGGTCGCAGCCGAGCGCCGCATCCGCCCGCTGCCAGCAGCCGACCACCCGGTAGCGCTCTGTGATGACCAGCCGGTTGACCTCGCGGTCGTCGGCGATCTCGAGCGGCGCCCGCGGCTCGACGGTGCGCTCGCCGTCGGTGTAGAACTCGACGTACAGCTCCTGCAGCTCGTCGGCGGTGGAGGACGCGAGCGTGCGGCGCAGCCGCTCGGCGCCGGCGCGCTCGTAGGTGGTCTCGATGTCGACCTCGAACGGCTCGCCGGCCTCGCCGAGGCGGTAGTCGTAGCGCACCGCGGTGACTCCGGGCCGGGCCTGCTCGGCCGGCACCGCGGTCAGCGCGCGGACCCCCGGCCGCAGCTCGAGCGCGGCGCCGTAGGCCGGGAGCCAGAGCTCGCCGGCGCCGCCGCCCTGGAGCTCGATCGTCGGGTCGATCCACACCCGCCGCCCGCCCGGCCCGTCCGGGGCGGCGACGACCACGACGTGGTCGAACGCGAACGGCGAGGGGTGGAAGTCGTCGAGCCGGTCGCCCCAGTCGGCGTCGACGAACGCCGGCCAGGCCTCGATGCCGAGCGCGCCGAGCAGGCCGACGAGCAGGCGCGCCTTGTCCTTGCAGTCGCCGTAGCGGCGGCGCGCGATCTCGGCCAGTTCGTGGGGCGCGTGCGAGTGGGCGCCGAGCGCGATCGCGAAGTAGCGCACCCGGTCCTGGACCCAGCGCGCGGCGGCGACCAGTTGCGCCCCGGCGTCGCCGGGGTGGGCGCGGGCGATCTCGATCGCGACCTCGGTCAGCTCGTCCGGCGGCGGCTGCGGCGCGTAGAGCGCGCGGCCCCAGTCGGCGACTTCGGCCCAGCTCCCGAACTGGCTGAGCTGGACGAACGGGAAGCTGATCCAGCCCGCCGGCACGTCGTCCTCGGGCTTGACCGCCGGCACCTCGAACCGCCGCCAGGTCAAGGCCACGCGGCCGCCCTCGACCGCGCGCTCCGGCGACGGCGCCCGGGCGCCGTGGAGGCGGTAGTGGACCGGGCGCTCCGCGCGGGCGAGCACGCGCAGCCGGTGCTCGGCCACCGGCACGCTCCAGCCGAACGTGAAGCCGCCGGCGTAGCGGTCGCCGAGCACCGGGTTGAAGCCCTCGACGGTGTAGGCGACGCGCACCAGGTCGCCGACGCGGACGTCCTCGACCACCAGCAGGAGCGTCAGGCTCTCGTCGTAGATCCGGCGGTCGAGCTCCGGCTCGCGCTGGAGCACCGAGGCGCGGCTGCTCGCCAGGCGGTCGCTCCAGGCGCCGTCGCGGAAGATCTCGAGGGCGTGGACGCGCAGGCGCTGGGCGCCGGGATCGAACACCGCCTCCCACTGCGCGGCGTCCTGGAGCCCCTGCTGCGAGACGACCTCGAGCACGCGCTGGAGGTAGACGGCGCTGGCGTCGCCGTCGGCGAGCACCTGGTCATCGACCAGCCGGTAGGCGACCGCCGAGGCGCCCGCCGGCGCCGGCCGCAGCTCCCCCGCCGGCGCCACCCAGGCCGGCGCCGGGCCGCGCGCGATCGCGGGGTGGTCGGGGAGGTCGGCGCGGGCGACGGGG
>CAZNIX010000714.1:0-2082 GCA_964573125.1 uncultured Thermoanaerobaculia bacterium | reverse complement strand
GCCGTGGCGGGTGCCCCCCGGGGGCGGCGCTCCTCCGCCCGGCCCTGCCCACCCACCCCGCTCTCGGGCAGATTCCCCCACCGGCCCCGCTCTCGGGTTCAGACGGATGGAGGGGTTTCGGGCGCCGGGTCGCCGAGGCGTTCGCGGCGGAGGGAGAGGACGGCGCCGGTGAGGCCGGCGGCGGCGCCGAGGAGGATGAGGAGGAGGAGGGAGCGCGGGGCGAGGAACTCGGGGGCGAGGACGGCGCCGAGGAGGGGGTCGGCGGCGCGGCGGGCGACGGCGGTCCAGGCCAGCCAGAGGGCGGCGACGGCGGCGAGGCCGCCGAGCAGGCCCTGGAGGACGCCCTCGGCGTAGAACGGGCCGCGGATGTAGAACTCGGTGGCGCCGACCAGGCGCATGACCGCGATCTCCTCCTGGTAGAGGTAGGCGGTGAGCCGGATCACCGCCGCGATCGTGAACACCGCCGCCGCGAGCAGCACGGCGCAGAGCGCGAGCCCGATGCCGCGCACGAGCGCGACCAGGGTTCCGAGCCGGCGCAGCCAGTCGCGGTCGTCGTCGACGAGGTCGACCTCGGGGCGCTCGCCGAGGGCCGCGAGCCAGGCCTCGAAGCGCGCGCTCCCCGCCGCCGCCAGGTCGAAACCGACGGCGACCGACGGCGGCAGCGGCTGGTCGCCGCCGTCGACGAGGTCGGCGAGGCTGGGGAAGGCGGCCCGGAAGCGCTCCGCGGCCTGGTCGGGACCGACCTCCTCGACCGCGGTGACCCAGGGCGCGGCGGCGATCTCGCGCGCCAGAGCGGCGCGCTCGGCGGCCAGAGTGTCGGGCGTGAGGTAGAGCACCAGCCGCGCCTCCTCGCGCCAGCGCTCGACCACCGCCGAGAGGTTGGCGGCGAGGAGCAGAAAGGCGCCGCCGATGAACAGGCTGACCGCGATGGTGAGCACCGCGAGCAGGCTCACCTTCCAGCTCCGGACCAGGCTGACCGCGGCCTCGCGCAGGAAGTAGACCAGGGCCCGGCGCAGGGTCACGCCGGCGCTTCCCCGGCGCCGTCGCCGGCGGCGGCGAACGCGGCGCCCTCCTCGTCCACCGCCGCCTCGCCGCCGGCCGCGCCCCGCCCGTCCGCCGCCGCCTCGTCCTCGTCGCCGGCCTCGTCCTCGTCCTCGGGGCCGAACAGCGGGCGTCCGGCGTGGACCGCCGGCGGGTCGCTCCCCTCCAGCTCCTCGTCGCCGACCAGCTTGCCGGCGTCGAGGGTGAGCACGCGGCGGCCGACGCGGCGGATGGTGTCGCGGTCGTGGGTCGCGACCAGGAGCGTGGTGCCGCGGAGGTTGATCTCGAGGAACAGGCGGAGGATCTCGGCCGACAGATCGGGGTCGAGGTTGCCGGTCGGCTCGTCGGCGATCAGGATCTCGGGCTCGTTGATCAGCGCTCGCGCCAGCGCCACCCGCTGCTGCTCGCCGCCCGACAGCTCGAGCGGGAAGGCGTTCATGCGGTGGGCGAGGCCGACCCGGCGCAGCGCCTGGTAGGCCATCCGCTTCTGCGTGCGGGCGTCGCGGCCGAGGATGCGCGGCAGGTAGGTGACGTTCTCGAACACGGTCTTGCGCGGGATCAGCCGGAAGTCCTGGAACACGATGCCGAGGGTGCGCCGCAGGTAGGGGATCTTGCGCCGCGGGATCGACGACACGTTGCGGCCGTTGACCACGATCTGGCCTTCGCTCGGGATTTCCTCGCGGAAGATCAGCTTGAGCAGCGTGGTCTTGCCGGCGCCCGAGGGCCCGGTGAGGAAGACGAACTGGCCGCGCGCGATCTCGAAGCTGACCGCGGCGAGCGCGGTCTGGCCGCCGGGGTAGTGCTTGGTGACGTTGAAGAACTGGATCACGCCGGGGGTCCCGGGGGGTCAGTTTAGCCTACCCGCCCCCCGGGGGGCCGGGCGGAGGCCGCCGCCGGGGCACGCCGACCACCGCCCCACCGGGCCGGGCGGAGGAGCGCCGCCCCCGGGGTGACCACCGCCCCCCCCCGGGCCGGGCGGAGGAGCGCCGCCCCCGGGGTGACCACCGCCCCCCAGGGCCGGGCGGAGGCGCGCCGCCCCCG
>CAZNIX010000713.1:0-2095 GCA_964573125.1 uncultured Thermoanaerobaculia bacterium | reverse complement strand
GCGCGGGCGGGCGCCGCCGGCCCGGGGTTGCGGTCCGCCCGCGCCCCGGCGGCGAGCGCGAGCCCGGCCCCGGCGGCGAGCGTGACGGCGAGCCAGCGGATCGCTTTCATCGGGTTCTCCCCACGGTTCGGCGTCACGGCTCGGGTGGGTGGATGCGGCCGCCGCACTCCTGGGCGTCGTACTGCGGGTCGCACGGGAAGCCGAGGATGGCGAACAGGCAGCAGCCGACGAGCCCGCGCAGGGTCTTCCAGGCGCAGACGAGACGATCCGTCTCGTGGACCGGGCCGGGGAGGGGGACGGCTCCGCCGGCGCCGGCCCACCGGCCGGCGACCGCGGTCAGCGCCGGCCCGCTCGCGCCCGCCAGGCCGGCCTCGTTGAACACCTCGAACTCGGGCGGCGTCTCCGGCCGCACCCGGGCGGCGAACGCCAGCGCCCGCCGCTCGCCGGTCGCCAGCTCACCGAGCGGCAGGCGGCACACGCTCGACTCGTCGGGACCGGGCGCGCAGCTCCAGCCGGGCGTCGAGGCCGCGGCGACGAACGTGGTCTGCACCGGTACGACCTCGGTCACCACCAGGTCCGACCGCGGCGGGCCGTTGTTCTCGATCACGATCTCGTAGGGGATGACCGGATCGTCGCCCCAGAGGTGGCCGTGGTCGGTCAGGCCGAACAGGATGTCGTCGGGCGGCGCGTCGTCGTCGAGGATCGTCACCGTCGCCGCGCCGGGGGAGCCGACCTGCCCGGGCGGGAAGACGTGGCTGATCCGCACCGTGAACCGCTCTTCACCTTCCTCGAGCTCGTCGTTGAAGATGCCCACGAGGCCGCACCGGCGCGCGGTGCCGGCCGGAAACTGGAACGGCACGTCGTTCCAGGGCAGGAAGTCGAGCCCGCCCGGGAAGCCCGAGGTCGCCGTCCCGTCGACAGTCGACACCAGGGCGTCGATCCGCTGCGACAGGTCGCCGGTGCGCACGACGCAGACCTCGAACAGGGGCGCGTCCTCGGCCGCGGTGTACGCCGCGCGCTCGAAGGAGTACACCTGCGCGTCGACGCCGCCGCCGACGCCGAGCGCGAGCAGGGTCAGGGCCGCTGCCAAGCCGGCGCGGCCTGGTCGCGGGGAGTGGCTTCTCATCGCGGTCGCTCCTCGGATCCGGGTTTCGATCCGGTGAGAGGCGGGCGACCGCCGTTCTTTCCCACCGCCGGCCGGTAACGTCGAGCGCCGGCGGGAGCCGATCCCCCGCGCGGGCCTCCAGCGCTTTGAGACATGCGCGCGAGGCGATACGATGCCGCCTTCCGGGGAAAACACGGTGGAGCAGCCGAGAGACGAGGCATTCGACGGGCTCGTCCGGCGCCACGCCCGCCTGATGGCGGCCGCCGTCCGGCGCGTCTGCGGCCGGCGCCACCGCGAGCTGATCCCGGACGTCGAGCAGGAGGTCTACCTCGCGCTCTGGAAGCGGCTGGGGAGTGGGAACCGGATCGAGCATCCGACCTCCTACCTCTACAAGATGGCGCTGACCACCGCGCTCGCGGTCGTCCGCCGGCACGAGCCGCACGGCGGCGCCGCGCCGCTCGAGGAGGCGATCGCCCGGTCCGGGCCGGCGGCGCGGCCGGACGAGCTGCAGCCGGTCGAGCGGCGGCGCCTGCTGGCGGAGGTGCTCGGCCGCCTGGGAGCCGAGGAGGCGCGCGCGCTGCGCGCCTATCTCGCGGGGTTCAACCACACCGAGGTTGCCGAGCTCTTCGGCTGGAGCGAGTCGGTCGCCCGGCATCGCATCTACCGCAGCCTCGAGCGCCTGCGCGCGCTCGCGGCCGGCGAGGGAGACGACCGCGATGAGCGGCGAACCGTTGGACGTCCGTGACGCCGCCGCCTGGCGGGCGGCCTACCGCGAGGGGCTGGGCTCCGCCGGGGAGGACTGCCCGGCCGATGAGCGGCTCGCCGCGCTGGTCACCGGCGAGCTGACCGGCGCCGACCGCGAGCGGATCGCCGACCACGTCGTCGCCTGCCCCCGCTGCGCCGCCGGCTACCGCACGCTGCGCGCGCTGCATGCCGAGGCGCCGGCGGAGTCGCCGCGCCGGCCGCGGCGCTGGTCGGTGCCGCTGGCGG
>CAZNIX010000712.1:0-2125 GCA_964573125.1 uncultured Thermoanaerobaculia bacterium | reverse complement strand
CGGCGAGCTGCTCGGCCGGCGGCTGGTCGACGCCGCCGCCGAGACCGCGCTCGAGCGCCTGACCCCGCTCTACCGGGCCGCGCGGCTGATCCTGGCGCCGGCGGCGGCGCTGCTCGCGCCGCTGGTCCGCCCGCGGCGGGCGGTGCCCGAGGAGGACGACGAGGAGGAAGCCTCCGAGGAGGAGATCGCCGCCTTCATCGACCTCGGCACCCGCGAGGGGATCCTCGAGCCGGGGGAGGGCGACATGGTGTGGGGGATCGTCGACCTCGCCGAGACCGAGGTGCGGAGCGTGATGACCCCGCGCATCGACGTCGCGGCGGCGGCGGTCGAGGAGAGCCTCGACGCGCTCGCCGACCGCTTCCTCGACTCCGGCCACTCGCGCCTCCCGCTCTACGAGGGCTCGATCGACCGCATCGTCGGCATCCTGCACATCCGCGACCTGCTGCGCGCGCTGCGCTCCGCCGCGCCGACGCCGGCGCGCGAGCTGGCCAAGCCGCCGCTGGTCGTCCCCGAGACCAAGAAGCTCGCCGAGCTGCTGCGCGAGATGCAGGCGAGCCGCGAGCAGCTCGCGATCGTGGTCGACGAGTACGGCGGCACCTCGGGGCTGGTCACCGTCGAGGACCTGGTCGAGGAGATCGTCGGCGAGATCGCCGACGAGCACGAGGAGGTCGAGGCCGCGCCCGAGCCGCTCCCCGGCGGCGGCTGGCGGCTCGACGGCGGCGCCCCGATCGAGACCCTCGACGAGCTGTTCGGGATCGACCTCGAGGAAGAGCCCTACGAGACCGTCGCCGGGCTGGTGCTGTCGGTGCTCGGCTCGCTGCCCGAGCCGGGGCAGACGGCGGTCGCGCACGGCCTGCGCCTCGCGGTCGAGGAGGTCGAAAACCGCCGCATCCAGTCGGTGCGGGTCGAGCGCGTCGCCGAGCCGGCGCCGCCGGCGTCCGGCGCGGAGGAGGACCGGGATGGGCGCGAGCGGACCTGAGCCCGGCCCCGCGCCGCCGGGCGGCGTCGGGCCCAAGAGCGGCACGGTCGCCCTGATCGGGCGGCCGAACGCCGGCAAGTCGACGCTGATGAACCGCTTCCTCGGCCAGAAGGTGGCGATCGTCTCCGACAAGCCGCAGACCACCCGCCACCGGCTGGTCGGCATCTTGAGCGGCGAGCGCGGGCAGATGGTGTTCTACGACACGCCGGGCGTGCACCAGCCGCTGCACCAGATGAACCGGCAGATGGTCGCCGCCGCGCTCGATGCCCTCGACGACGCCGACGTCGTCTGTCTGCTCGTCGACGCCGCGGTCGCCGAGGGCTCGGGCGAGGCCTACCTGCTCGACCTCGTCGCCCGCGCCCGAAGCCCCAAGGTGCTGGCGCTCAACAAGATCGACCTGATCAAGAAGTCCCGCCTGCTGCCGCTGATCGAGCGCTACGCCCAGTCGGGGACGTTCGCCGAGATCGTCCCGGTCAGCGCGCTCTCCGGCGACGGCTGCGACCTGCTGCTCGACATCCTGTGGCGGCTGCTCCCCGCGGGCCCGCCGCGCTACGACCCGGAACTCCTGACCATCCACCCCGACCGCTTCCTGGTCGCCGAGCGCATCCGCGAGAAGGTGCTCGACCACACCCGCGAGGAGATCCCGTACGCGACCGCGGTGGTCATCGAGGGGTGGGAGGAGGAGGCGGGCGAGCCGGGGGAGCCGGGGCGGCCGGGCCTGGTGCGCATCATCGCCTCGATCCTCGCCGACCGCCCGGGGCAGAAGAAGATCCTGGTCGGCCGCCGCGGCGCGATGATCAAGGCGATCGGCACCGCCGCGCGCAAGGATCTCGAGGACTACCTCGGCCGCCGCGTCTACCTCGACCTCCAGGTCAAGCTCGAGCCCGGCTGGCGCGAGGATCGCCGCATCCTCGGCGAGCTCGACCGCGACCTGATCGGCCGGCTGGGGGAGTAGCGGCCGAGCGCGAACCGAAACTCGCGTACGATCGGATCGCCATGTCAGCCGCCGCCGTCGCCGCCTTGTCCGTCGCCGCGGCCGTCGCCGCCGCGCCGGCCGCCGGCGCGGCGCGAACCGAGCCGGCGCCGGTGGTCGTGGCGGTCGACACCAGCCGGTCGCTGTCGGCGGCGGAGCTGGGCGCCGCCGCG
>CAZNIX010000711.1:406-2132 GCA_964573125.1 uncultured Thermoanaerobaculia bacterium | reverse complement strand
GGCCCCAGGAGACCGCCCGCGGGGCGTGCGCGATCGACGCCCAGCCCTGGAACAGTCCGTTGAGATGATGGCCGACGGTGCGCCAGCCGCGGTCGGTCGCGGCCAGCGCCCGCCCGCTCGCCGGGTCGGTCAGGCAGGCGAGCAGGCCGCCGGTGCCGCGCCCGCTGCGCACCTCGATCACCACCCGGTTGGCGCCCGGGCGTAGCCACTCGCCGACCGCGTAACGGTCGATCGCCGCGCCCGGCCGCCAGGCGCCGAGGCCGACCCAGCGGCCGTTGATCGAGGCCTGGTACTCCTCGTCGGCGGTCACCATCAGCTCGGCCGCCGGCGCCGGCGCCGCCAGCTCGAAATCCTGTACGGCGTAGAAGGCCACCGGCGAGCGCCGGGTGGGCGGGTCGTCGATCCAGATCCACTCCGCGGCGCCGGTCGCCGGCGCCCCGAGCGACAGCAGCCCGCGCCCCGGGAGCTGCGCCCAGGCGAGCCAGGCGACGAGCGCCGCGAGCGGCACGGCGACGGCCAGGCGGCGGCCCAGGGGCGTAGGAGATGGCGGCGGCAACGAACGGTCCCCGTGCGAACGCTCCATCCTAGCCTGCCAGCCAAAAACGGCCGTCCGCTGGCCTCGGCCGCCGTCTCCGAGGACGGAACGGCCCGTCGGGCCGCTGCGCCGGCATTCAGGCGGCCCGGGTCGCGAGCCTACCGTCCTCCGGCGTGCCCCGGCGCGCTCGCCGGGTGGGCCGGTCGCCGCTTCGCGGCGCGCGCCTGTGGCCGCGTGTCCTGCTGCCGATGGTCGCGTTGACACTGCCCGGCCCGCCGCACTAGGCTAGGCCGTGCACCCCTCCGCCACCCTTCCGGCTCCCGCTCCGACCGCCGCCGCGGCGGAAATCGCCCACGCCACCGGCGTGGTGGCGGCGATTCCGGCGCGCTGGGGGTCGACCCGGCTGCCCGGGAAACCGCTCGCCCTGCTCGCCGGCCGGCCGCTGATCGAGCACGTCTACCGGCGCGCCGCCGCCGCGCCCGGGCTCGACGGCGTGGTGGTCTTGACCGACGACGACCGGATCGCCGCCGCGGTCGAGGGGTTCGGCGGGCGGTACCAGATGACCCCGGTCGAGTGCGCGAGCGGCACCGACCGCATCGCCTGGGCGGCGCGGGGCTGGCGGGCGGCGGCGGTGGTCAACCTCCAGGGCGACGAGCCGCTGATCGACCCGGAGGTGATCGGCCGGCTGGCCCGTCACCTCGCCGCGCGCCCGGGCGACCCGATCGTGACCTGCGCCGCGCCGGCCGGCGCGGAGGATCTCGCCGACCCCAACGCGGTCAAGGTGGTGGTCGGCGCCGGCGGCCAGGCCCTCTATTTCAGCCGCGCTGCGATACCCTACCCGCGGCGGCGGCCGGGCGAGGCGCCCGCCGAGGGGCGGGGCGCCGCCGCGGCGCGGCCGCTCAAGCACCTGGGGATCTACGGCTACCAGCGGCGGGCGCTGCTCGCGCTCGCCGCGCTGGCGCCGACCCCGCTCGAGACCGCCGAGGCGCTCGAGCAGCTCCGCGCGCTCGAGCACGGCATCCCGATCCGGGTGCTCGTCGTCGAGCGCGCGGCGCCCGGGGTCGACACCGCCGAGGACCTGGCGCGGGTCGAGGCGTTGATGCAACGCCGGTTGGAGCAGGACACGCGCCCACCCCTTGAGACCAAGACCGGGGTGGGTGGGCGGGCGCGCGGCGGCGAAGGCGATCAGGA
>CAZNIX010000711.1:0-396 GCA_964573125.1 uncultured Thermoanaerobaculia bacterium | reverse complement strand
GCGGGGGGGGGGGGGGGGGGCCCGCGCGGCGGCGAAGCGTGGGGAGGGGGGCTGGAACAGCCCCCCTAGGAGGAAAGATGGCGACCAAGTACATCTTCGTCACCGGCGGCGTGGTGTCGTCCCTGGGCAAGGGGGTGGCGGCGGCCTCGGTGGGCGCGATCCTCGAGGCGCGCGGCTTCTCGGTCACCCTGATGAAGCTCGACCCCTACGTCAACGTCGATCCCGGGACGATGTCGCCCTACCAGCACGGCGAGGTGTTCGTCACCGAGGACGGCGCCGAGACCGACCTCGACCTCGGGCACTACGAGCGCTTCCAGAGCACCAAGATGCGCCGCGCCAACAACTTCACCACCGGCCAGATCTACGAGTCGGTGATCAAGAAGGAGCGCCGCGGCG
>CAZNIX010000710.1:0-2135 GCA_964573125.1 uncultured Thermoanaerobaculia bacterium | reverse complement strand
CGCCGGCCGGACCACTCTAGCGCGCGGGCGGCGGCCGGGCGCTGCGTTGGCGCCGCGCTCGGACTCGACCGTGCGGTCGGGCCGGCGAGAGCGCGGCCGGTGGGTGGGCGGGCGCTGCCGGAGCGGCGCCGGTCGTGATACCCTGCGGCCGTCGCCGTCCCCGTCCCCGACCGCCGCCGTGACCCCCGATCCGACCATCGAAGCGCACCGCCCCGGCGGACCCCGCCGGCCGGCGGGGTCCGCGCCGTCGCCGCGGCCGGAGGCGCGCTCCTGATGCGCTTCGCCGTGCTCGGTTCGGGCAGCGCCGGCAACGCGACCCTCGTCGAGTGCGGCGGCGCGCGCCTGCTCGTCGATGCCGGGTTCTCGTGCCGGGAGCTGGAGAAGCGGATGCGCGCGCTCGGCGTCGAGCCCGCGACGCTCGGCGGAGTGGTGCTCACCCACGAGCACGACGACCACGTGCGGGGCGCCGACCGGCTGGCCCGCCGCTGGGGCGTGCCGCTGTGGGCGACCGAGGGGACGCTCGCGGAGTGCCGCGGGCTGTCGGCGGAGGCGCTCGCCGGCGCGCGCACGCTCGCCTCGGGGGTGCCGGCCGAGATCGCCGGCTTCCTGGTCGAGCCGTTCGCCGTGCCGCACGACGCGCGCGAGCCGATCGGCCTCGTGATCGAGTCGGCGGCCGGCTTCCGGCTCGGCCTGGTCACCGACCTCGGCAGCCGCAGCCGGCTCGCCTGGGGGCGGCTCGCCGACCTCGACGCCCTCGTGCTCGAGACCAACCACGACCCGGCGATGCTGCGCAACGGCCCCTACCCGTGGCCGCTCAAGCAGCGGGTGGCGAGCCGCCACGGGCATCTGTCCAACGACGACGCCGCCGACGGCGTCGCCGAGTTGGTCAGCGACCGCCTGCGCTGGGTCGTCCTCTATCACCTGTCGACCACCAACAACCTGCCCGCGCTCGCGGCGGCGGCGGTCGGCGAGGCGCTGGCGCGGCTCGGGGCGCCGGCGCAGATCGCGCTCTCCGAGCAGGACCGCCCGACGCCGTGGCTGGAGGTCCGGCCCGCGGGGTGAGCCGATCGGGGTCGTTGCGGAGGTTTCCACGTTGAAGGCACGAGTGACGGTCTATCCGCGGCGGGAGGTCCTCGACCCGCAGGGCAAGGCGATCCGCCAGGCGCTCGCCGGCATCGGCTTCGCCGAGGTCGAGGACGTGCGCGCCGGCAAGAGCTTCGAGATCACGCTCGGCGAGGCCGACCCCGGGCGCGCCGGCGAGCGGCTCGAGGCGATGTGCGAGAAGCTCCTCGCCAACACCGTGGTCGAGGACTACGAGATCGAGCTGCTGGACGGTGTGACCGCGGCGGGCGCCGCGAGCGCCCACGCCGGCGGCGGCGGGGAGGGCTGAGCGTGCGCTGCGGCGTCGTCGTCTTCCCGGGCTCGAACTGCGACCACGACGTCTACCACGTGCTCAAGCACGTGCTCGAGCAGGAGACCGCGTTCCTCTGGCACGGCGAGGAGGACCTGCGCGGGAGCGATCTGGTCGTGCTCCCCGGCGGCTTCGCCTACGGCGACTACCTGCGCGGGGGCGCGCTCGCGGCGCTTTCGCCGGTGATGGCGGCGGTGCGCCGCCATGCCGAGGCCGGCGGGCTCGTGCTCGGGATCTGCAACGGCTTCCAGATCCTGCTCGAGGCCGGGCTCCTGCCGGGCGCGATGCGCCGCAACCGCGAGCTGCGCTTCCTCTGCCGCGACGTCTGGCTGCGGGTCGAGCGCGCCGACCTGCCGTTCACCCGCGGCTATCGCGCCGGGCAGGTGGTGCGCATGCCGATCGCCCACGCCGAGGGCAACTACGAGGACACCCCGCAGGCGCTCGACGCCCTCGAGTCCGCCGGCCAGGTGGCGTTCCGTTACGTCTCGCCGGCGGGCGAGCTGGACGAGGCCTGGAACCCGAACGGCTCGGCGCGCGCGATCGCCGGCGTGACCAACCGGCGCGGCAACGTCCTCGGGCTGATGCCGCACCCGGAGCGCTGCGCCGAGGAGCTGCTGTCGAACACCGACGGGCTGGCGCTCTTCGCCGGCACCGTCGGCGCCGCCGCCGTGGCGGCGGGGGCGGCGCGATGAGCGGCGCGGCGGCGGGGGCCGAGCGGGCGGCC
>CAZNIX010000709.1:0-2137 GCA_964573125.1 uncultured Thermoanaerobaculia bacterium | reverse complement strand
GGCGCCGCGCGCCGCGGGCAACGGCCGGGCCGGGCGGGCGACGGTGGTCGCCGTCGGCGGCGTCGAGTACGTGGTCGCCGGCCGCGTCCCGCGCTCGCTGCCGGCGCCCCGGCCCTTGCCGTCGCGCTTCACGCACGGCGGGCACGAGTTCCCGGTCGTCGACCTGCCGGCGGCGTTCGCCTCCGCGGACGCGGCGGACGGCGAGCGGCTGATGCTGCTGATCGAGCAGGAGGCGCCCGCGGCGGAGTCGGACGGGCGCATCGTCCGGCGCGCGCTGGTCGTCGAGCGGCTGGTCGGAACCGAGGTCCTCGACGCCGCGGCGATCCAGCCGGTGCCGGCGGTCTACCCGGAGTCCGAGCGGCGGCGGTGGCGCGGGCTGGTGCCGCGCCCGGACGGCCGCGTCGCGGTCGTCCTCCGGCTCGAGGGGCTGCCCGCGGCCGGCGCGGCGGAAGGCGAGGGGTGAGGCCGATGCTGCCGCGCCAGGTCCGCCCGCCCCAGCCCAAGAGGCGGATGTACGTCGCGTTCGTCGCCGCCGGCCGGCGCTGGGTGCTCCCCGCCGAGCAGGTGGCGGGGGTCGCGGAGCTGGGGCCGGTGACACGGCTGCCCACCGCCGACCCGGCGCTGCTCGGCGTCACCCTCCACCGCGGCCGGGCGGTCGCACTGGTGGCGGCGGACGGCGGCGGCGACGGCGACGCGCCGCCGGCGCGCCACCTGGTGGCGCTGCGCGCGGGCGGCGAGGCGATCGCGCTGCCCGCCGAGGAGCTGGTCGGCCTCGAGACCGTGCGCGGCGACGGCCTCCCGGACGGCTTCGAGCTCTACGACGTCGAGACGCCGGCGCGCCGGCGGCGGGAGGCGGCGCCGGCCGGAACCGAGACCGCGCTCGCGACCGCGGCGCCGGGGGCGGGATCATGAACCGCCGGCTGTTGCTGGTCGAGGGACCGGTCGGCGCCGCCGGCGCGCTCGAGGCGCTGCGGCGGAGCCTCGCCGCGGCCGGCTTCGAGGTCGAGCTGGCTCCGGACGGCTTCTACGCCACCCAGGTGCTCGAGCGCCACCCCCCCGCCGCGGTGCTGGTGCCGGTGCGGCTCCGCGACATGGCGGCCGCCGAGCTGGCGCAGCTCCTCGCCGACGACCCGGCGCTCCGCGGCGTGCGGCGGATCCTGGCGCCGCTGCCCGGGGATCCGCTCCCCGACGCCGCGACCGCGCGGCGGTTCGACCTCGTCCTGCCCCCCGGGACGCCGCCCCCGCAGGCGGCGTTCCTCGTCCACCTCACGCTGGCGGCGGCGCCGGCCGCGGCGCCCGGCGCGCCCGAGCCCGGGCCGCCCTCGAGCCTGAGCGGGACGCTCGGCGCGGTCGATTTCGCGCAGCTCGCCCAGCTCCTCGCCGAGAGCGGTCTCGCCGGGGTGCTCGGCGTCGGCCTCCCGGGCGGCGAGGGTCTCGTCTACTTCGACCGCGGCGAGGTCATCCACTGCGTCTGGGGCGCGCTCCGCGGGCGCGACGCCTTCAGGGAGATCCTGCGCGGAGCGCTCTCCGGCGGCGCGCCGTTCCGCTACCGGCGGCTGGGCCTGCCCGAGACCTTCCGCCTGCCGCGGACCCTCGGCCTGCCGGTCCAGCGGCTGCTGCTCGACACCGCGGTCGAGCTCGACCAGGCGACGGCGAGCGCGTCCCCGGCGCGGCGCGGAGGCTCGGCCGGTGCTTGAGCCGCGGGCCGACCGGGCGGCCGGCGCGGCCACCGTGATGGTGGTCGACGACAGCGTCAGCGTCTGCCGGGCGATCGAGCGCATGCTCGCGCCGCGCGGCCACCGGGTGGTCGCGCTCAACTCGGGCGAGGAGGCGCTGGCGGTGCTCGCGGACGAGCGGCCGGACCTGGTCGTCTGCGACGTCGTCCTGCCCGACGTCGAGGGGCTCGCCATCTGCCGTTTCGTGCGCGAGAGCCCGGCGCTCGCCGGCGCCGCGGTGCTCCTGATCTCGGGCCTGGTCACCGACGAGGTCCGCCGCCAGGCGAGCGCGGCGGGCGCCGATGCGCTGCTCGAGAAGCCGTTCCGCGGCGACGCCCTGCTCGCCCAGGTCGACGCCCTGCTCGCGCGCGCCCCCGCCGCGGGCGCCGCGCCGCGCCCCCGACCGGCGGCGGTGCGCGATC
>CAZNIX010000708.1:981-2138 GCA_964573125.1 uncultured Thermoanaerobaculia bacterium | reverse complement strand
GGCCTCGCGGCCGAGCGCGGTGGCGCCGCAGCGGCGGGCGAGCGCCCGGTAGAAGCGGTCCGCGGCCTCGGGGTCGCGCAGCTTGAGCCAGCCGCCGGCGGTGGCGAGGACGCGCGCCGTGCGCTCGTCCTGGTCGGGCATCAGCTCGGCGGCGCGCCACGCGAATTCGGCGGCGACGTAGCGGTAGTGGTAGCGCCGGTAGGGCTCGGGACGCGAGCGCGCGTAGCGCTCGGCCTCCTCCGGCGGCGGCGCGAAGCGGCCCGCGCCGGAGCGCGCCGCGGGATCGAGGCCGTAGGTGCCGCTGTCGAACCTGGCGTCCCACACCCCCCAGTCGGGATCCAGCTCGCTGCCGAGCAGCGCCAGTCCCCGCCAGCGCAGTCGCTCGGCGACCCGCCACAGCGCCTCGGCGCGGCGCTCCGGCGGGCGCTCCGGGTCGTCGGCGCAGTCGAGCCAGCCGGCGACCTCGGCGGCGGCGCGCGGCAGCCGCGGCCGCGGGTAGTACGGGATCGCCTCTCGCCAGCGGCCCTCGCGCGCGAGCCGCCGCGCCAGCAGATGGCGCAGCCGCCAGGCGATCGCGGCGTCGTCGGGCCGCCGGCCGCCCGAGAAGCCGGGGGACCACGGCCTCTCGGGGGCCGGCAGCTCCCGCGGCCACTCGCGGTCAACGTATCCCGCCAGCTCGTCGGCGGTCAGCACCCGCTCGGCGACGTAGGCGGCGTCGATCCACGAGCCGGCGTGCAGGAAGCGGTCGAGGGCCTCCTCGCGGCGCCCGATCGCGAGCGTCACCGCCGCCGCCTCGGTCGCCGCCCGGGCGCCGTCCGCCAGCGGATGCTCGCCCGCCCAGCCGGCGTCGGGGAGCCGGGTCGCCAGCTCGTCGAGCAGCGGCAGCGCGGCCGCCAGCTCGCCGGCGCGGAGCAGGAGCTTCGCGCGCACCCAGAGCGCGTGGAGATCGTCGGCCGGAGCCAGCTCCGCCCACTCGCGGGCGTCGGCGAGCCGGCCGTCCTGGTAGGCGCTCCACGCCGTCGGCCCGGCGCTCGCGGCCTCCGCGCCCGCCGCCGCGAGCGCCGCACGCCAGGCCGCCGGATCGCCCTCGCCGGGGTGCGCCAGCAGGTAGAGCGTGAACACCTCGCGCGGCCGCTCCGCCGCCACCACCGGCGGAT
>CAZNIX010000708.1:0-971 GCA_964573125.1 uncultured Thermoanaerobaculia bacterium | reverse complement strand
CGGCGGATACGAGCCGGGATCGGCCGCCGCGAGCCGGCGGCAGACCTGGTGGAGCGAGTTGTAGGCGCCGCCGTCGCCGGCCGCGAACTGCTCGAAGTAGAGCGCGAGCGCGTCGGCAAAGCGGCCGCTGCGCCACGCCGCGCGGGCCTCCCAACCCCGGCTCTCGAGCGCCAGGCCGAGACGGTCGGCGAAGCCGCGCGCGGCCAGCTCCCGGGTGGCGTGGAACCGGCGCGCCGCCTCCTCGGCCGCGGCCGGGTCGAGCGGGCCGTGGCCGGCGCCGACCGCGAGCCGGCCGAGCATGTAGCTCGCCCAGGTCGAGCGCTGGCGGCGCTCGCTCTCCGGGAGCGCGAGCAGCTCCTGCCACGCCGCGCGCGCCGCGGCGGCGTCGTCGCGGTGGAACGCGACCGCCCCCTCGAGGTAGAGCACGAACTCCGCCGGCAGCTCGCCGCGGCCCGGCAGTTCGACCGCCGCGAGCCGCGGTCGCGCCGGGCCCGCGGCAACCGCGGCGGACCACTCCTGCTCGTCGCTCCACCACCCGACTGCCTGCTTGTGGGCGCGGATCGCCTCGCGTACGGCATGGAACGCGGCCACCGCCGGCGCGTCGGCGTCCGCCCCCGTCGCCGCGAGCGCCGCCGCCAGCTCCTCGCGCTCCGCCTCCTCGACCGTGACCGCTCGGGTGGCCACGGGGAATGCGGGACCGGCCGCCGGCGACCTCTCCGTCGACGCGGCTGAGCTCGCGTCTTCGGCCGACGCCAGCCGCCTGAGCTCGAGCCAGAAGAGCGTGTTCGGCGCGGCGAGCAGGTCGCCGTCCGCGTTCAGGATCGAGGCGGGAAGCGAGTAGCCGCACGGACGGCCGGGCGCCGCCGCCAGCCACGCCGCCAGCGCGAGCGCGGCGGCCGCCGCCCGGCGCCGCCGTCCGGCCCGAGCGACGCTCCTCCCGGCGAATCGTGCCGGTCGAGTCAGGTTTCTCG
>CAZNIX010000707.1:0-2145 GCA_964573125.1 uncultured Thermoanaerobaculia bacterium | reverse complement strand
CGCGGCGTCCCGGCCGCCGTAGCGCCGCCGCCACCCCGCGCGCGCCGCCGCGGTGATCGCGTCGAGGTCGTCGCGCGGCAGCTCGGGCCGCGGTCCGGCCGCCGCCAGCAGCCGGCGCAGGGCTTCGTCCTCGGGGCCGGCTTCCCCCTCCCGCCCCGTTCCGGTGTGCTCGTGCTCGCTCATGGTTCCGCCCCCAAGACAGGAGATGCCGCCAACTGCTCGTAGACCTCGCGGAAGGCGGTCCGCGCCCGCGAGAGGAGCGACTCGGCGGCCTTGTAGGTCGCCCCGAGGCGGCGCGCGATCTCGTCGACCGCCGCGCCCTCGAGGTAGCGCCACTCGACGGCCCGCGCGTAGCTCGGCGGCAGCCGATCGAGGGCGAGGTGCACCAGCTCGCCCGCCTCGAGCCGCAGCAGGCGCTCCTGCGGGCCCGCCGCGGCCGGCGCCGGCAGGCCCCCCCTCAGCTCGAGGCCGTCCAGGTCGACCTCGTGCGGCCGCCGGCCGCGGCGCCGGAAGTGCATCGCGATCTCGTTGCGGCAGCAGGCGCACAGCCAGGTGAAGAGCGGCGCCTCGCCGCGGTAGCCGTCGAGCTTCTGGATCACGTTGCACACGGTCGTTTGCACCACGTCGCGCGTCAGGTCCCGGTCGCGGTCGAGCCGCCGGAGCGCGAAGCGGTAGAGCGCCGGGACGAAGCGTTCGGCGAACTCGTCGAACGCCCGCTCGTCGCCGGAGCGCATCCGCTCCACGAGCCCGCGTTCCTCGGCATCCGGCCGCAGCCGTCGCGGTGTCTCCATGCGCCGGGTCTCGCCCGGGAGAAGGCTAGCGCGAATCTCGGGCGCGGCGAGTGCCGTCACGGTGTCCTCGCGACCGCGGCGGTCCGGCGATCCGCTCGCCGAGACTCCGCGGGTCGCTCGGTTGGGTTGGATGCGAGCAGCCGGCGAATCCTTCGCCGCCGCCGGAGTGCGGCGGCCGGGCAAGGCGCTCGCGGCGGTCCGCCCCGATCGCGCCGCCGCGGCCGAGGATCGTGCAGCCGGGGCCGAAAGGCGCGCCGGAGCCAGGGCAGGACCCTCGACGCCGCACGGTCGCCGGCGGGTCCCTGGTCTCGCGGAACCGGCGAGCCGAGCCGGCCCGACCTGCCTGCGGTCAGACCGTCTCGTCGCGCAGGATGTCGACCAGCAGGTCGCGGTCGATCGAGCCGCCGGTCACCAGGCAGACGGACTCGCCGCGCTCGGCGGCGGGGGTGGCGAGCGCGGCGGCGAGCGCGAGCGCGCCCGAGGGCTCGGCGACGATCTTGTTGGCCAGCGCCAGCGACTTGACCGCGGCGCGCACCGCGCGCTCGGAGACCAGGACGGCGTCGTCGACCAGCGCGGAGAGGAGCGGGAACATCTCGTCGGTGATGTAGGGGACCGCGACGCCGTCGCAGATCGTGGCGCAGGGGACGGTCACCGGCGCGCCGGCGGCGAGCGCGGCGTGGAACGACGGGCAGCCCTCCGGCTCGACCGCGACGATGCGCACCCAGGGAGCCATCTCGTCGAGCGCGCTCGCGACGCCGGCGAGCAGGCCGCCGCCGCCGACCGGGATGTACACGGTTTCGACCCCCGGCCGGTCGGCGAGGGTCTCCAGGCCGAGGCTGCCGTGGCCGGCCATCACGTCGCGACTCGTCCACGGATCGATGAACGCGTAGGGCTCGGACTCCCAGCCGCGCTCGCGGAGGTAGCGGAACAGCTCGGCGACCGGCACCAGCACGGCCTCGGCGCCGAGCGCGCGCACGGCGTCGATCTTCGCCCGCGGCGCGGTGTCCGGCATCAGGCTGCGCGCCGGGACGCCGAACCGGCGCGCCGCCCAGGCGAGCGCCTGCGCGGTGTTGCCGGCGCTGACCGTCGAGACGCCGGCCGCGCGCGCCTCGGGCGCCAGCGCGGCGACCGCGTGGTAGACGCCGCGGATCTTGAACGAGCCGACCGGCTGGTGGATCTCCGGCTTGAGCCAGATCCGCTCGGCGTGCCCGCCGGCGGCGCCGGGGCCACCGCGGTAGGGGACGAGCGGCGTGTGGACGACGATCCCGCGCAGCCCCTCGGCGGCGCGGTGGATCGCTTCGAGGTCGGGGCGGGCAGCCGGCGCGGTCATCGCGGTGCCTCCGGCGCCGGCGGC
>CAZNIX010000706.1:0-2153 GCA_964573125.1 uncultured Thermoanaerobaculia bacterium | reverse complement strand
CGTCCCCCGCCGCCGCGGCTTCCGCCGGCGACCCGGCCGCGGAAGCCGGCCCTGACGCCGCGCCCGCCGGCGGCGCCGACGAGCCGATCACCCGCCGCGAGGTCGAGGAGGTGCTCGGCACCCTACGCTCGATGATCGACGGCATGGTCCGCCTGCTCGACGCCGAGCGGGCGGCCGAGGGGGGCGGCGACCCGCCGGAGGAGGGCGCCCCCGGGCGCCGGCGGTAACGGCGGGTCCGCGCCGGGCGACTGTAGACTCCGGCGGCCGGGGCTCGGACCCTCGAACGGCGGGCTCGCGGCCGCCCCGCGGGGTGGGGCGCGGAGGCTCGATCCGGCCTATGATGGATGGCGTTTCTGTGGAGTCTCTTGCGGAGAAGTGAAACTCTGGCGGTCGTCGCGTTTTCGCGACGGCGGAGGAGGTAACCCGATGTCGCAGCGCTCCTGCATCCTTGGCGTCCTCGTCCTGGCTCTGCTCGCCGCTCCGGCCCTGGTCGGCGCGGAAGGTTTCCAGACCTTCCTCGGCAACACCGGCGTCGGCGGGTTCTTCAACCGTCCCAGCGCCGCCTGCGCGGCCACCGGGACCAGCGTGCGGTTCCAGACCCAGCGGTTCCAGCTCGGGGCCGCCGCGACCTGCACCATCTACAGCGCCCAGGACTACGATGGCTACATCCACCTCTACAGCGGCAACTTCAACTCCGGCAACCCGACTCTGAACTGCATCGCGGGCAACGACGACGACACCCCGGCCCCGAACTGGGGATCGGGACCTCGGCGCTGCGGAACCAGGACCTGGCCGCGGGCACGTACACGCTGGTCACCAGCGCGTTCTCCAACACCTCGGGCAACGGCGGCTCCGGCGCGTTCTCGAACACCATCCACTGCGGTTCGGAATCCGGCGTCTCGCCATCCCTGCTCACCGTCCAGCCCCGCCACGGCGCCTGCGGGGCGACGTTCGTCGGCATCCCTCTCGACCAGCAGATCTGCCTGCAGAACACGCGCTTCATCGTCGCCGTCGACCAGATCACCAACAGCGCGACCGGTATCGGTACCCCGGTGCGCACCGGCTCGACCGACACCGGCATGTTCTGGTTCTACAACGACCGCAACTGGGAGGCGATGGTCAAGGTGCTCAACGGCTGCGCGATCAACGGCAACTGGTGGGTGTTCATCGGCGCCCTGACCAACCAGGGCTACCGGGTGCGGGTCGCCGACACGACGACGCTCCAGATCAAGTCCTACCCCAACACCCTCGGGGTGCGCGCGCCGGCGGTCGCCGACGTCGTCGCCTTCCCCTGTCCGTAGCGGCGGCGCTCAGCCCCGGGGCCGCCCTGCGCGGGGCAGGAAGCGCAGCTCCCGGTCGCGCTGGGCCGAGCGCAGGAATGCGGCGAGGTCGGCGATCAGATGCAGGTCGGCCTGGCGCATGGCGACCGCCTCGCGGAACAGGATCAGCGCCGCGAGCGCGCCGCGGTGGAGCGCCCGCGACTGGAAGATCGGGAACATCTCGCGCGCTAGCTTCTCGAGCTTGAGCGGGTCGCGGTCGCGGGCGTAGATCTCGGCCAGCTCGAGCGCGACGAGCGCGGCGTCGTAGGGCATGCCGCGCTCGACGAACGCCTCGCGCACCGCGACCAGCCCGCGCTCGGCGCGCGCGAGGAGGCCCAGCTCGCGGTCGATCTCGGCGGCCATCCAGTCCAGACGCAGCAGGCTCAGCTCGTCGCCGAGCCGCCGGTGCAGGCCGCGCACGGCGTCGACCAGCGCGCGGGCGGCGATCGAGTAGCCGGCGCGGTTCAGGCAGTTGATCGCGTTGTGGGCGGCGACGCCGAACGTGCGCGGATCGCGCTCGGGGCGGAGCAGCGGCAGCGCCTCCAGGGTGGCGCGCAGCGCCGCCGCCCAGCGTCCCTCGAAGAGCAGGATGCTCCCGCGCTTGACCAGCGCGCGGCCGAGCCGCTCGTCGAGGCCGGCGCGGCGATAGACCGCGATCGCCCCGGCGAGCAGTGCGTGGGCGCGCTCGAAGCGCTGCTGGTCCTTCTCGAGCGAGGCCTCCAGCTCGGCCGAGCGCGCCGCCAGCAGGCGGTCGCCGCTGCCTCGGCGGCGGTGCTCGGCGGCGCGCGCGAACGCCGCCGCGGCGGCGGCCGGGTCGCCGTCGACGCGCAGGGC
>CAZNIX010000705.1:0-2159 GCA_964573125.1 uncultured Thermoanaerobaculia bacterium | reverse complement strand
CGGGCGCGCGCGCGAGGAGATCGGCGACCTGCTGTTCACCGTCGCGAACCTCGCGCGCAAGCTCGGCCTCGACCCCGAAGCCGCGCTCGCCGCCGCCAACGCCAAGTTCCGCCGCCGCTTCCGCCGGGTCGAGGAGGGCCTGGCCGCGCGCGACCGCCGGCTCGGCGAGGCCTCGCTCGAGGAGATGGACGCGCTGTGGGAGGAGGCGAAGGAGGGCGGTTAGGGTCGCTCGGCAGCGGCGCGGGGCGCCGCGGCGAGCAGCGGGCGCAGGTGGGGCAGGACGTTTTCGGCCAGGCGGCGGTGGCCGGCGGCGTTGGGGTGGATGCCGTCGACGAGGTTGAGGTCGGGCTCGCCGCCGACCCCGTCGAGCAGGAACGGCACCAGCGGCACGTCCAGCTCGGCGGCCAGGCGCGGGTAGATCGCGGCGAAGCGGCCGGCGTAGTCGGGACCGTAGTTGGGCGGGATGAGCAAGCCGACGAGGAGCACGCGGGCGCCCGCGGCCTCGATGCGCTCGACGATCCGCCGGAGGTTCGCCTCGGTGGCGGCGAGCGGCAGGCCGCGCAGGCCGTCGTTGGGGCCCAGCTCGACGACGACGACGACGGGATCGAGCCGCAGCACCCAGTCGAGGCGGGCGAGCCCGCCGGCCGAGGTGTCGCCGCTGACCCCGGCGTTGACCACCCGCACCGGCCGCCCCTCGGCGGCGAGCGCGGCGCCGACGAGCGCCGGGTAGGCCTCCTCCTCCCCCAGGCCGAAGCCGGCGGTCAGGCTGTCGCCGAGGAAGACGACCAGCGGGCGCTCCGGTTCCGCACCGACCGCGTCGCCGCCCGCGGTCCGTTCGCGAACGCCCGGACCACCCGCCGCCCGCCCGCCGCCCGCTGCGGCGCCGGTATCCGCATCCCGGGCCGGCCGGGCACGTCCGGGGATCGACACCTCGTCGCTGCGCCCACAACCGACGAGCGCGGCGGCGAGCAGGAGCGAGGCCGGGACCGCGGCGAGGACGGCGGCGACGAGGACGGCGGCGCGGACGGTGTGCGGGCGGCTCATCGCTGCGCTCCAACCGCCCCGGGGCGGCGAATAATCCGCCCGCGGCGGCCTGTTAACCGGGGCGATGGCTGCGCCTTCCACGTTTCCCCCGCGCCTCGAGCTGCGCCGGCTGACCCGCCGCTTCCCCTCCGGCGAGCGCCTTCTCACCGTCCTCGACGGCGTCGACCTCGCGGTCGCGCCGGGCGAGTCGGTGGCGGTGCTCGGGCCGTCGGGGAGCGGCAAGTCGACGCTGCTCGCGCTCGCCGCCGGGCTCGACCGGCCGACCGCCGGCGAGGTGCTGCTCGACGGCGAGCCGATCCACGCGCTGTCGGAGGACCGCCTGGCGCTCTTGCGCCGGCGCAAGATCGGCTTCGTCTTCCAGTCGTTCCAGCTCCTGGGCAACCTGACCGCGCGCGAGAACGTGCTCTTGCCGCTCGAGATCGCCGGCGCCCGCGACGCCGGCCGGCGCGCCGACGAGCTGCTCGCCGAGGTCGGCCTCGCCGAGCGCGGCCACCACTACCCGTCGCAGCTCTCGGGCGGCGAGCAGCAGCGGGTCGCGCTCGCCCGCGCGTTCGCCACCCGGCCGCCGCTGCTCCTCGCCGACGAGCCGACCGGCAACCTCGACTCGGCGACCGGCCGGCGCGTGCTCGAGGTGCTCGCCGCGCTGCGCGCGCGCGAAGGGACGACGCTCGTGCTGGTCACCCACGATCCGGCGGTCGCCGCGGTCGCCGACCGCCTGGTCCACCTCGCCGACGGCCGGATCGTGAGCGAGGAGCGGCGAACGGCGGGCGCCGACGAGGACCGGCGCGCCGCCGCCCAGGGGTGACGGTGCGGCCCGGCGCCTACCTCCGCTGGCTCGCGCGCGACTCGCGGGGGGCGCGCGGTCGGCTCGCCTTCTTCATCGCCTGCCTCGGGGTCGGGGTGGCGGCGGTGGTCGCGGTCGCCGGCCTCTCGGCGAGCCTCGACGCCGGCATCCGCGACCGTGCCCGCGAGCTGCTTGCCGCCGACCTCGCGGTCTCCTCGCGCCGGCCGCCGCCGCCCGAGCTGGACGCGCTGCTCGGCGAGATCGGTGCCGCCGCGCGCGCCGACGTCCGGGAGCTGGCGACCGTGGTCGCCGCGCCCGCGCGCGGCGGCGC
>CAZNIX010000704.1:0-2165 GCA_964573125.1 uncultured Thermoanaerobaculia bacterium | reverse complement strand
CGGCCCGGCCGAGGCCGGCCAGCCGCGCGGCGCCGTCCTGGCCGGGGGCGGGGATCTCGCCCGCCGCCGCGGCGGTGGCCATCGCCAGCAGGGCGCACACGGCGAGCGCGCGCCGCCGCACGGCGGAACGGCGAGCGCGCTCGGTGGGCAGGGGGTGGGCGGTGGACATCGCGCGGCGGATTCTCGGCCTTTCGACCACCCGAGGATAGCTCACCGGCGGGATCAGAAGCGCGAGATGTCGCGCCCGAACACCCGCCCCTTGACCCAGTCGAACAGCACCTTGACCTTGTTCGCCAGGCTCACCAGCTTGGTCAGATAGACCGAGCGCCAGAACAGCCAGGCCGTCCGTCCCGACCACTTCACGCCCGGCAGGTCGGCGAGCGCCTCGCCGGCGCCGATGTAGGCGAGCATGCCGAAGGAGTGGAACTTGAACGCTCCGGCCGCGCGGCCCCGGCGCTCCCGCTCGAGCGCTCGGGCCAGGTACTTGCCCTGTTGCTGCGCGACCTGCGCGGTGGCTGCCAGCGGAGCGTCGCCGAAGGTGGCGCAGTCGCCGAGCGCGTAGACGCCGGCGCGGCCGGGCAGCCGCAGCCGGCGATCGACGATCAGCCGGCCGTGCCCGGTCTTGGCGGCGTCGAGCCCGGCGACCAGCGGCACCGGGGCGTTGCCGCCGGCCCACACGACCAGGCCGCAGGGGATCCGCTCGCCGCTCGCGAGGTGCACGCATCCGGGCTCGATCCGCAGCACCGGCGCCTCGGTGCGTACCTCCACCCCTTCGCGCGCGAAGTGCTCCTGGGCGTAGCCGGCGAGCGCCTCGTCGAAGCCGCTGAGGATACGCGGCAGCGCCTCGACCAGGATCACCCGCGCCCGCGGCGCGAGCCGGGGATGGGCGCGCGCCAGCTCGCGGTCGAGCAGGTCGTCGATCTCCGCCGCCACCTCGACGCCGGTCGCGCCGCCGCCGCAGATCACGAAGGTCAGCCGGCGCTCGACCTCGGCCTCGTCGAGGCCGGGGATCTCCGCCGCCGCGAACTGGTCGAGGATCCCCTTGCGCACGGCGTGCGCGTCCTCGGCGGTCTTGAGCTTGAGCGCGTGCGCGGCGACCCCCTCGACGCCGAAATCGGCGACCGCGGTGCCGACCGCGATCACCAGCAGGTCGTAGCCGACCTCGAAGCGGTCCTCCCCCACCGCCGCCCGGCACGCCACCCGCTTCGCCTGCCAGTCGACCGCGGTCGCCTCGGCCTCGAGCACGCGCACGCTGGCGAGCCGGCGCTGGGCCGGCTCGAGGATGCTCCGGAGCTCGACCGTGCCGACGGTCGCCGAGGCGAGGAGCGGATAGAACAGGAAGTAGTTGCGCGGGCTGATCAGGGTGAGGTCCCAGCGCCGCGGGTCGAGCCGCGACAGCAGCGAGTAGCCGCCGAAGCCGCAGCCGAGCACGACCAGGCGCGGCCGCTCGCCGCCCGCGCGGTCGTTCATCGGCCCCTCAGTCCGGGCCGGAGCCGTCGGCGTCGCGTTCGGCGGTCGCCAGCCGGCGCGCCAGCTCGCCGAGGCAGCGCTGGCTGATCTTGCCGATCGACAGCGGGCTGTAGCCCATCCGCGCCGCCACTTCCCGCGGCTCGTAGCCGAGCTGGTAGCGCAGGCGGAGCAAGCACCGGCAGCGCGCCGGCAGCCGCTCGAGAGCGGTCTCGAGGTCGCGCCACAGGTCGCGCCGTTCCTGCGGCGGCGGCTCGGGCGCGGCCAGCCACTCGAGGACCGCGGCGTCGACCGCCTCGTAGAGGGCGCGCCGCTTCCGCCGCCAGTAGGAGCGGCACTGGTTGCGCACCGTCCCGACCAGCCAGGCTTCGGGGTCGCGCACGTTGCGCCACTGGTAGACGAGGGCGAGCAGGGTCTGCTGCAGGAGGTCTTCGGCGTCCTCGGGCGGGATGCGCTGGCGGGCGAGTAGGGTGCGCAGATGCGGCCGTGCCGCGTGGAGAAAGCTCTCGAGGTCGCGCTCCGCGGGCGCGGCGGCGGCAGCGGCGCTGTCGAGGATCCTCATGTCTCCCCTGCCCGGGCGGGCGCGCGGCGACGCTAGCAGTTGAGGCGACGGCTGTCCAGGCGCGCCGTGGGGCGGGGTCGAGCCTGTGCGGACCGCGGGGGCCGGTCCGGGTCGAGGGTGTCCCTCCCAGGGCACG
>CAZNIX010000703.1:449-2172 GCA_964573125.1 uncultured Thermoanaerobaculia bacterium | reverse complement strand
CGCGGCCGGCGCGGGCGCCGCGGCCGGCGCGGGCGCCGCGCCCGCCCAAGGCGCCGCGGGCGTACAGCCGGGGGTCAAGTCACCGCCCGCCGGGCGGAGCGACTTCGCGGTCACCGTCGTCTCCTCGGCCAACGGCCTCGAGGCGACCCGGCTCGCCTACCAGCGCATCGTCGCCGGCGAGGACGTGCTGACCGCGGTCGTCGCCGGCGTCAACCTGGTCGAGGACGACCCCGAGGACGTCACCGTCGGCTACGGCGGCCTGCCCAACGAGGAGGGGGTGGTCGAGCTGGACGCCGCGGTGATGCACGGCCCCACCCACCGCGCGGGCGCGGTCGCCTCGCTCCGCGGCATCAAGAACCCGTCGAAGGTCGCGCGGCTGGTCATGGAGCAGACCGACCACGTGCTGCTGGTCGGCGAGGGGGCGCTGCGCTTCGCCCGCGCCCACGGCTTCGAGGAGGAGAACCTCCTGACCGAGAAGGCGCGCAAGATCTGGCTCTACTGGAAGCAGAGCCTGTCCGCGGAGGACGACTGGGTGCCGCCGCCGCCCGAGCTGCTCGACCCGGCGGTGCGCGAGCACTTCGGTCTCGACCGCCCGACCGGCACGATCCACTGCGCCGGCATCGACCCTGCCGGCAACGTCTCGTGCGTGACCACCACCAGCGGCCTGGCGTTCAAGATCCCGGGCCGGGTCGGCGACTCGCCGATCATCGGCGCCGGCCTCTACGCCGACAACGCGGTCGGCACCTGCGGCTCGACCGGCCGCGGCGAGGCCAACCTCCAGAACCTCTCGAGCTTCGCCGCGGTCGAGCTGATGCGCAACGGGATGAGCGCCCGCGAGGCCGGCCTCGAGGTGATGCGCCGGGTCGCCGCCACCACCGAGCCGCGCCTGCGCGACGCCGAAGGCCGCCCGAACTTCGGCCTCCGCCTCTACCTCATCGGCCCGCGCGGCGAGCCCGCCGGGGTCTCGATGTGGGGCCCGGCCCAGTACGCGGTCACCGACCCCGCCGGCACCCGCCACGAGGAGTGCGCGGCGCTCTACACGCGCGAACCAGCGCGGTAGGGAGCCGGCGCCACGGTTGAGGGCCCGTCTTCCGGGCACCGCCCGGCCGGATCGCCGGGGTGTAGCGCCCGAGCCCTTGGCGCCGTGCCTGGAGATTCGGCGGCGATTCCGCCGAATTGGAAGCAGAAACGGCGACGGGAGGTCCGTTTTTCCGCGATGGCGGAACGAGGCCTGCGTCGGCCCGCCGGGAACCCGCAACCGCCTGCGGCGTTATGGTTGGTCGAGAGGGGCGATGCAGGAGCCGGCGGTCCGAGTGGAAGACGAGCGCGCGCCGAGCGACGCGGAGCTGATGGCGGCCACCCGCGAGGGGGACCGCGAGGCCTTCGCCTTGCTCGTCGGGCGCTACCAGGATCCGCTGGTCGGGTATCTCGCGCGGCTGACCGGCTGCCGGCAGCGCGCCGAGGACCTGGCGCAGGACGCCTTCCTGGCGCTCTACGAGCACGCCGGCCGCTACGTCGAGCAGGGGCGCCTCCAGGGCCTGCTCTACCGCATCGCCACCAACCGCCTGCGCTCGCAGGAGCGGCGGGCGCGCCGCTGGCGGCTGCTCGAGCCGGCGCTGCTCTCGCGCAACGGCCACGGCGCCGAGCCGGCCCACGGGCCGCAGCGGGTGCTCGCGGCCGAGGCGCAGCGCGAGCTGGCGGCGGCGCGCGGCGCCCCGGCGCC
>CAZNIX010000703.1:0-439 GCA_964573125.1 uncultured Thermoanaerobaculia bacterium | reverse complement strand
CTCGCGGCGCTGCCGCTCGCGTTCCGCGTGCCGCTGGTGCTGCACGAGATCGAGGGCTGGCCGCTCGCCGACGTCGCGCGCTGGACCGGCTGCCGCGAGGGGACGGTCAAGTCGCGCATCCACCGCGGGCGGCGGCGCCTGCGCGAGCGGCTCGCGCCCTACTTCGAAGGAGGTGCCCGATGAACGACGAGCGCGCAGCGGAGAGCGGGCCGGCGCCGGCGATCCCGATGCCGGGCCGACGGTCCGAGGTGGAGGATCCGCTCGGCGCGGCGCTCCGCGCCCTGCCGCCGGAGCCCGCCGGCGCCGGCTTCGCGGACCGCGTGCTGGCGCGGCTCGATGAGCGCGAGGCCGCCGGGCGGAGCGAGTCCGGGCGGCTCGATTCGCGCGCCGGACGCCGCGTGCGCCTGCGTCCCGCCGCGGCGTGGGCCGGGCTCGCGGC
>CAZNIX010000702.1:0-2173 GCA_964573125.1 uncultured Thermoanaerobaculia bacterium | reverse complement strand
GAGGGCGCGCGCGAACGCCGCCCGCCGCCGCAGCGCCGCCGAGCAGCGCAGCCGGCGCTCGAGCGCCAGCCGCTGGCGGCGCGGCAGCTCGCTTGCGGCGTAGGCGTCGAGCAGGTCGTCCTCGGCCGCGGCCACGGCGTCGCCGGCGTCGCCGTCCTCGATCAGGCGGCGCTCGAGGCGCTCCCGCTCGTCCTCGGGCAGCTCGCCGAGGAGGAAACGGGCGGCGGTCGTCGGTTCGATCTCGTTGGACATCGCTCTTCGGGCCTCCTACCTCCGCCCGCTGGACGCCCCCCGGCGGGGTGCGCGCTCATCGAGAAGTGACAATCCGCTGAAAAGCATTTCACCCCTCCCGCCCGGCGCCGTCCTGGGCGCTCTCGACGCACCGCTCCAGGCGCAGCCGGAGGCGGTGGACCCGGATGCGCAGCGCGTTGATCGGGATGCCCAGCCGGCGGGCGATCGCCTGCCGGCGCTCGATGCGCCGGGCGCCCTCGCCGCGGTGGTATTCGAGGGTCAGCTCCCGCTGCTCGTCGTCCAGCGCCTCCATGCACTCGCGCAACAACTTCAGGCGCTCGTCTTCCGCCTCGGGCTCGGGTGGCGGCGGCAGGTGGCGCACCTCCTCGATCGCGGTGCGCTCGCGCCGCTCGCGGCGCAGGATCTCCTTGAACACCAGGTGGGCGACGCCGCAGAAGTAGCGGAACGGGTCGTCGGCGCGGATCTCGACGCCGGCGGCGATCTTCTCGGCCACCCGGTTGATCGTCTCGTCGGCCAGCTCGTCGGAGTGGTCGCAGCCGCGCCAGCCGAAGAGCCGGATCAGGCGGGCGCGGATCTCCTCGTAGCGCTCGCCGGCGGCGGAGCGGTCGGGGCCGAGGTAGTCGAGCAGGCTGTCGAGCGCCTCGCGGGTGAGCATGGTCCGAACGGCGAAAGAAAGTGAACAGGATTCCGCAGATCGGCCGGATTGTACTGCGGCGGCGGCCGAATCCAACGCCCTGGTAGGATCGGCCGGTCCATTTCACCGGGAGGGACCGCGCCTGACCGCCCCCGAGGAGATCCGCACGCCGCTGCGCTTGAGCGCCCGCCAGCAGGCGACCGTCGCCGTCGCGCTGACCATCCTCGCGGCGGTGGTGATCGTCGCCGCGGCGGGGGCGCTGATCTGGCTGCTCGCCGCCTTCCTCCAGCGCTTCTCGAACGTCTTCCTGCCGCTCGCGGTCGGCGCGCTCGCGGCGCTGGTGTTCAATCCCTACCACGAGTGGCTGGTGCGGCGGCTGCGCCTGCCCGCGGCGGCGGCGGTGGCGGTGGTCTTCCTCTCGATCCTCGTGCCGGCGGTCGCGTTCTTCTGGTTCTTCGGCGCCCTGGTCGTCGAGCAGGTGAGCGGGCTGATCGAGCGCCTGCCGGAGTGGTGGCGCCAGGGGCAGGCGTTCGTCGAGGAGCGCTGGCCGCAGGTGGTGGCGTTCTTCGCGGAGAACCCCTGGGGGCAACGGCTGCGCGCCGCGTTCGAGGGCCAGGGCCAGTCGATGGTCCAGGGGCTGACCGCGGTCGGCGGCGGCGCGCTCTCGGTCGGCGGCGCGCTCGCGCGCGGGGTCGGCGCGCTGGTCGCCTGGGCGGTGCTGCCGGTCTACTTCGGGTTCTTCCTGATCGCCGATCCCAAGATCTTCGAGAACCCGGAGCGCAACCTGCCGTTCCTCAAGCCGGACACCCGCCGCGACCTGGTCTACCTCGGGCGGGAGTTCGTCAACATCCTGGTCGCGTTCTTCCGCGGCCAGCTCATCGTCGCGTTCCTCCAGGGCCTGCTGTTCGCGGTCGGCTTCAGCATGGTCGGGCTGCGCTACGGCTTCGTCCTCGGCCTGGTGCTCGGCTTGCTCAACATCATCCCCTACCTGGGGTCGATCGTCGGCCTCGCGGTCTGCCTGCCGCTTGCGTTCTTCCAGGACGGCGGCGGCCTGGTCAAGGTCGTCCTGGTGCTCGTGGTCTTCACCCTGGTGCAGATGATCGAGGGCTACCTTTTGACGCCCAAGATCATGGGCGACCGCACCGGCCTCCACCCGGTGGCGATCATCCTCGCGGTCTTCTTCTGGGGCTCGGCGCTGGGCGGCATCGCGGGCATGATCCTGGCGATCCCGCTGACCGCGTTCCTGGTCACGTTCTGGCGGCTGATGCGGGACAAGTACATCCGGGA
>CAZNIX010000701.1:0-2173 GCA_964573125.1 uncultured Thermoanaerobaculia bacterium | reverse complement strand
CTCGGCCGCCGTCGCGGCGGCGGGCGCCGCCGTCCGGCCGGTCGCCGGCGCCCGCCCGGTGGCGGCGGCGAGGGCCGAAGCCGGGATCTCGAGCGTGCGCTCGGCCTCGATCTCGCGCGATTCGCGCTCGATGTCGGTGCGGAAGAGGTTGTGCATGAAGAACGCGAGGTTGAACGCGGTCGCGCCGTGGCCGCCGTCGACGATCAGCTTCGACACCGTCTTGTGCCAGGCGACGGCGTCGCCGAAGCGCTCGCTCCGGGGGGCGAGGCTCCTGGCGATCAGGCGCGCCACCTCGGCCGGCAGCGGGCCGGCCTCGCCCGGGACGTGGGCGCTCTCGAGGATCGGGCCGAAGCCCTGGTCGCCGGGCTCGGGCAGCGGCCGGCAGGTGACCAGCTCGTAGAGCAGGACGCCGAGCGAGTAGGCGTCGTCGGCCTTGTCCGCGCTCCCCGCCGCCAGCGCCTCGGGCGCCAGGTAGCGCGTGACCTCGGAGCCGAACGCGCCGCCGCCGGCGAGGTCGGTCAGGCCGGGCGCGGCCTCGAAGCCGAGCAGCCGCGCCTCCCCCTCGCTCGACACCATCACCAGGTGCGGCACCACGAACCCGTGCACCAGCCGCTGGCCGTCGACCCGCGTCTCGTAGGCGGTGGCCAGGCCGAGCGCGATGCGCTCGACGATCAAGAGCGCGTGGTCGAGCGGGATCGGCTGGTTCTCGGTCGAGGCCTGGACCAGGAGCTGGGTCAGGCTCTTGCCCGAGATGTAGTCGTAGGCGACGTAGGGGATGGCGCGCACCTCGCCGAGGCCGACGCCGTCGCCGAGGTTCGGGCTCTTGAGCGCCTCCTGCACCGGCCGGCGGCCGGCGATCTTCTCCCACAGGCGGGCGCCGTTGACGTTGCGCCCGTTGAACACCCGCAGCAGGACGACCTGCTCGACCCCCTCGGCGCCGATCCGGCCGGCGCGGAAGGTCTCGCCGAGCGAGTCCTCGCCCAGCTTCTTGAGCAGCAGATAGGGACCGAACTCTTCGAGGGTGGCCATGGTCATCTCTCCCGGGCGCTCAGCTCCAAAAGGATGCCGCACATTCTATCTCTTTTGCTCCTCCGCCCACCGCCGTTGCCAGTAGCGCCGCTGCCACTCGTCGACGTTGCGGTTGTGCTCGGCCAGGGTCTCGGCGAAGACGTGGCTGCCGTCGTTGCGGCCGACGAAGTAGAGGTAGGGAACCTCGGCCGGCGCCGCGGCGGCGACCAGGCTGGCCAGGCCGGGCGAGCAGATCGGTCCCGGCGGCAGCCCGGGGTAGCGGTAGGTGTTGTACGGCGAGTCGAGCTGGAGGTCGGGGCGGCGGAGGTTGCCGTCCCACGTGCCGCGGAGCTTCAACGCGTAGATCACCGTCGGGTCGGCGTAGAGCGCGATGCCGCGCGCCAGGCGGTTGGCGTAGACGCCGGCGATCGGCCCCCGCTCCTCCGGGAGCCGCGCCTCCTTCTCGACGATCGCGGCCAGGGTCACGACGTCACGCGGCGCGGAGGGCGCGCCCTCGACGCGGGCGCCCGCGACCAGGGGCGCGACGCTCGCCGCCCAGCGGCGGCGGAAGTTCGCGACCAGGGCGGCGACGATCTCGCGCTCGGGCACGCCGCGCGCGAACGCGTAGGTGTCGGGGAACAGATACCCCTCGAGGTCGGGCGCCGCGGGGTCGAGGTCGGCCACCGGCGCCGGGTCGCGCATCGCGGCGAGCAGGGCGCCGCGGTCGCCGAAGCCGGCGCCGGCGAGGGCGTCGGCGGTCTCCTCGAGGGTCAGCCCCTCGACCAGGGTCACCGGGTGGGTGAGGACGTCGCCCTGGATCAGCCGGTCGAGCACCTCGGGGGTGGTCGCCGGCGCCGTGAAGCGGTACTCGCCGGCGTGGAGCGGCGGGTCGCCGAGGCGGTAGACCAGCCAGGCGCGGGCGAGCCGGGCGTCGGCGATCACCCCCGCGGCCTGGAGGTCGTCGAGGATCGCGGCGGCGCCGGTGCCGGGCGCGATGACGACCGTGGTCTCCGCGCCGGCGAACTCGCGGTAGGGCTGGTGGAGCGTGCGCCAGCCCCACCACGCGAACGCGGCGCCGGCGGCGAGGGCGAGCGGCGCGAGCAGGGCGAAGAGGCGCAGGACCCGGCCGCGGCCGCGACGCCGGCCGGAGCGCCGGCGGCGGACG
>CAZNIX010000700.1:0-2179 GCA_964573125.1 uncultured Thermoanaerobaculia bacterium | reverse complement strand
CTCGAAGCGCGCCCCGTCCCCTGGGAGAGAGCGTCCCCGCCCCGGCCCGGGGGGGTGGTGGTCCGGCCCCGTCCCCTGGGAGAGAGCGTCCCCGCCCCGGCCCGGGGGGGTGGTGGTCCGGCCCCGTCCCCTGGGAGAGAGCGTCCCCGCCCCGGCCCGGGGGGTGGTGGTCATCCGTCGGAGGCCGGCGCCCCGGGCAGCGCCGCGCGCCGCCGCGGCGAGTCGAGGGCCTGCCGCTGGACGAGCAGGTCGCCCGCGCGATCGAAAAGCTCCAGCGCCTGCTGGATCTGGGCGTCGCCGCCGACCAGCACCCGGTGCCGCGCCTCCTGGCCGTAGGCGGCGTTGAACACCTCGGCGTGGATCTGCCGCAGCGCGAACTCCCGCGCCCCCTCCTCCGCCATCCCCGCCGCGACCTCCGCCTCCGACGCCAGCTCCTCGCGCACCACCCAGACCTCGAACTCCGCGAGCAGCCCCGCCGGCGGCTGCCAGCTCGGGTCCGGGATCTCGTGGCGGTTGGTGTACTCGACCGCGAAGCCGAAAAACGCGCTGCGCGCGAGCAGGAACTGCTCGAACGGGCCGATCTCCTCCAGCTCGACCACCACGTCCGGCGTGATGCCGCCGCCGCCGTAGACCTCGCGCCCGAGGTCGGTGTGGAAGACCTCCGACGCCGGAACGCCCTTGCCCGGCTCGCGGTCCTCGGGTGCCTGCCCCTGGTAGGGCGGCTCGGGCCGCACGTCGTCGGGGTTCTCGGATTCGGCGAGGTCGCCCAGCGGGTCGTAGTTGTAGTAGTCGTAGAACGAGGAGTAGTCGCGCTGGATCAGCCGCCCCGACGGGGTGTAGTACTTGGCCGTGGTCAGCGCCAGGCCGGCGCCGTAGGAGAGGCTGTAGACGGTCTGCACCAGCCCCTTGCCCCAGGTCGGGGTGCCGACGACGAGACCGACGTCGTGGTCCTGCACCGCGCCGGAGAGGATCTCCGCCGCCGAGGCGGTGCCGCGGTTGACCAGCATCACCACCGGCAGCCCGAGGTCGGTGTAGCGGCCCGTGGCGCGGTAGGTCTGGTAGGAGTCGCGGGTCCGCCCCTTGGTCTCGACGATGCGCGCGCCGTCGGGCAGGAACTGGTCGGCGACCTCGATCGCCTGGTCGAGCAGGCCGCCGCCGTTGTTGCGCAGGTCGACGAGCAGCCGCTTCATCCCCTGCGACCGCAGCGACTCGATCGCCTCCGCCACCTCCTCGCCGGTACCGCGGCCGAAGTCCGAGATCTGCATGTAGCCGGTCGCCGGGTCGAGCATGTAGACCAGGCGCACCGTGGTCTGCGGGATCTCCTCGCGGGTGATCGTCAGCTCGAGCGGCTGGTCGAGGCCGGGGCGGACGATGGTGATCCGCACCTGGGTGCCCTTCGGGCCCTTGAGCCGGTCGACCGCCTCGTCGAGGGTCATCGTCCCGGTCGGCTCGCCCTCGATGGTCTCGATCACGTCGCCGGCGCGCATCCCCTGCCGCGACGCCGGCGTGCCCTCGATCGGGCTGATCACGGTCAGCCGGCCGTTGCGCACGCCGACCAGGATGCCGAGCCCGTAGAAGCTCGACTGCTGGCGCTCGCGCATGCCGCTGTAGGCGCGCGGCGGCAGGAAGCTGGTGTGGGGGTCGAGCGTGCGCAGCATGCCCTGGATCGAGGCGTAGACGAGGTCGCGGTAGGAGACCTCGCCGCCGTAGCGCTCGTGCGCCAGGCTGACCAGATCGGTGTAGGCGCGCAGCGAGTCGCGGGTCTCGTCGGCGAGTGCGAGCACGCGGTCGCCGACCAGCCCGCCGCCCGCGAGCGCGGCCAGGAACAGCGCGACCGCGACGGCTTGCCAGGGCTTCTTCATGACGCGCGAGTCTACCATCTCGCCTGACCGGCGCCTTGACTTCCCCCGGAGCGGCGACCAAGATGGGTCGCCATGTTCGGACCGCTCGGTGTCCCGGAGATGCTGTTCATCCTGGTGCTGGCGCTGCTGATCTTCGGCCCCCGGCGCCTGCCCGAGCTGGGCCGCACCATCGGCCGCGCGATGGGCGAGTTCCGCCGCGCCTCGACCGACCTGCGGCGCACCCTCAACAACGAGCTGGCGCTCGAGGACGAGGCGCCGCGCCGGCCGCAGGCGGCGATGCCGGCGCGGCCCCCGGCGGCGCCGGCATCGCCGCGGAC
>CAZNIX010000699.1:0-2186 GCA_964573125.1 uncultured Thermoanaerobaculia bacterium | reverse complement strand
AGCGCCGGCTCGGCCGCGAGGTAGGTCTCGACCGCCCGCATCAGCGTCGTCTTGCCGGTCCCGGACGACCCGATCATCAGGATGTTCCCGGTCGACACCCCGGCCAGATGCTTCGCCAGCGCCACCGCCATCTCCCGCACCGCGGCCGCCTGGCCGATCACCCGGGCGGCGAGGGCGCGGGCGATCTCGACGGGGGTGGGGGCGGCTGTGGCGCCGGACGCGGGCGGGGCGGGCGGAGCGCTCGCGGGCGCGGCAGCCGGGGCCGCGGAGCGGGGGGCGGGATCGGGCATGACGGGTTGATTCTAGACCGATGGGCGGACGAGGCTGGGCCGGCGTCGGTCGCGATCAGCCGACCGCTTCGAGGAGACGGTCCGCGTCGAGACGCTCGTACCCCACGGTCACCGAGTCGTGTCCCTGCACGAGGGTCGGCTCACCGCCACCGTCGTCCCCGGCTTCTGGATCAAAACCGACTGGCTCTGGCGGCCGAAGCTGCCGTCCACACTCGCCTGTCTTCGGGCGATCCTGCCGGACCGGGTCTGGCCGTAGCTCCTGATCGGCGCCCCGGGTGTTACGGGCGCGGCGCTTCGGCGGGCGCGGCAAGCAGCTCCAGGACGTGCCCGATCAGGGCCGAGTCCTGCTCGTCGAGGCCGGCGGTCAGCGCGTCGCCGTCGCGCTCGCCGGCCCAGATGCGGTGGACGGCGGCGGTGAGGAGCCAGCCCTTCTCCTCCAGCGAAGATAGTTGGGTGCGCCTGCCGGAAGGGCGCTGGCGGTTCAAGGAGACGGGCACGACCGACGCCCTGCTGCGGCTCGAGTCGATCGGCTGCGAGCTGAAGCTCGCCGATGTCTACTATCGGGTGCTCGACGGCTGAACCACCAGCAGGAGCGTAGGCGCTTTCCCGGCCGCTCGAACCCACGTCGTCGCCGGTACAGCCTCTGCTCAGCCTCTCCTCCCCTTGCCGATCCGCCGCCGGTCCTTTAGATTCACGATCGGCTATGAAGACGCACGCCCCTTCTCCGCTCGCCCTGGCCCTCGCCGCCGCCCTCGCCCTCGCCGCCGCCCCCCCGGCCGCGGCGCAGCAGCGCGCCGGCGGCACGCAGGAACCGCAGGACCGCGCCGCCGCCGTCGCCAAGGCGCAGGAGCTGGTCGACGCCGAGCGGCCGGAGGAGGCGCTGGCGCTGCTCGAGCCGCTCCTCAAGCAGAGCCCGGCCGACGCCCAGGCGCTGCTGCTGCGCTCGACCGCGCGCTTCATGCTCGGCGAGTTCGAGGCCGGGCGCGCCGATCTCGACCGCGCGCTCGAGCTCGATCCCAACCAGCGCCGGGCCTGGCTCAACCGCGCCGCGCTCGACCTCGCGGGCAAGGACTACGCCGGCGCGCTCGAGGCTCTCCGCCGCGCCGAGACGCTCGATCCGCGGGCGCCCGACAACGACCTCAACATCGGCGCCGTGCTGCTCCTCCAGGGCGAGTTGCGGCCGGCGAGCGAGCGCTTCGCGGAGTACCTCGAGGCCAACCCGCGCTCGGCCGACGCGTTCTACCTGGTCGCCACCAACTACGCGGTCGCCGGCTACGAGGCGCTCGCGATCGAGCACCTCCGGCGGGCGGTCGACCTCGACGAGCTGGCGCGGCTGCGCGCGCGCACCGATCCCAACTTCATCGACCTCGAGGACAACCCGCGCTTCACCTCGCTGCTCAACGTCGACACCTACCGCCCGCCCGAGGGCGCCTACACCGCGGCCCAGACCTTCGACGTCCCCTACGACTCCGAGGCCGGAGCGCTGCTCGACGCGGTGGTCTACACGCTGCAGCTCGCCGGCCGCCCGTTCGACCCCCGGGTCGAGGTCACCGGCGCCTGGGCGGTGGTGCGCGGCGACTTCCGGGTCAAGATCTCGAACACTCTCGGCAACAAGGGGCTGGTCCAGGTCTCGGCGCCCGCCGAGGCGTTCACCCCCGCCGAGTGGCGGGCGCGCACCGAGGAGCTGTTCCGCGGCATCCAGATCCGCCTCGCAACCCGCCAGCGCCCGGGCGCCGCCGACCGCGGCTCGGACCACCGCCGGCCCACCCCCGAACCCCCCGCTTGACGCCGCCCTCGCCGTACGCGTACCCTCTCGGGGTACGCGGCAAGGAGGTCCGGCCCGTGGGCGCTCCTCCCAGGCAGCCCTGAGCCCCCCAACGCGGCCAGGCCCGCGTC
>CAZNIX010000698.1:0-2187 GCA_964573125.1 uncultured Thermoanaerobaculia bacterium | reverse complement strand
CACTCTGGCACCGTTTCCTCCATCAGGGTGTGCCCAAGGCGCATGGCGGACTCAGCACTCCTCCAGGAACGTGCCCAGACAGCCTGTCTGTTTGCAACCGTGGTCTCGGGCATACTCGATGCCATCCAAGCACTGTTCCCGACCGGCTCCCCATGGGAAGAACACGCACTCGCAGTGCTCCTTTTCCTCGTACTGCTTGTCACAGCACTCGTAGCACGCCGCGCAGTGTTTTGCCGCCTGATGGCACACGGTAAACAGCTCCACCGAGTAGTGAGGATTCCAGTACAAGCTACACGCACGTCCCGGCCAGCCATGGGGTTTGTGCGCGGTGTCGCCATTGCACGGTTCGCTGGTATCGACTAGCTGCGCAGCCGCCGGGGCCGGAATCAGCATGCCACCAATCCAGACCGCCGCCCCAAGCAAGGCGGCGGCCACCGATCTGGCCGATCCCCCCAATGTCGTGTCCATCGGGCCATCCTCCATGTCTGCTTTGGAGGCAGTGTAGCGAACAAGGTTTACAGATGTCAAGATCATCCGGGAAGTCGGGCTCAGGTCAGATGAAGTGCCGCCCATCGGAGCGCGCGACAGATTCGCGGCCGGTGTGCTAGCTTCCGCGGCGGCCGGTTTGCCCGCCGCCCGCCCGAGTGCTATCCTTGACCTACCCTTGAGCCAGGCACGCTTCAACGCCCCCGCCCCTGCCGCCATCGCGCCGGCCGCCGGCCGCCGCCGGGGAACGGTCGCTCCGTGACCGGGCGGCGTGCCATCGCGGTCACCGCTCTGCCCGCCCGTGCAAACGGTCCCTGCCGCCCGGCCCGAACCGCCGGACGCCGGGGCGCCGCTCCGCCTCGCATCGACACCGACCTCGGCACCCGAAAGGAGGCTTCATGTCCGAAGAAGGCCTGAAGGAGGAGCTGATCCGCACCGACGACGAGTTCCGCCGCCTGTACCAGGAGCACCAGGCGTGCGAGCTGCGGCTGGAAGCGATCGACGGCCGCGCTTTGTCGCCGGAAACCGAGATCGAGGTCAAGCGGATCAAGCTCCACAAGCTCGCGCTCAAGGACCGCATGTACGCCATCCTGCGCGAACGTTCCACCGCCGGCGTCACCGCCTGAGGCCGTTCCCCGCTCCCGGCGCACCCGAGGCCGCGTGAGACCGCCCAAGCCCAACCGCCGGCGGGTGCGCCGCGGCGCCTACCTGCTGCCGAGCGCGTTCACCATCGGCAACATGCTGCTCGGCTTCTACGCCCTGGTGCTCGGCCTGCGCGGCGCGTTCGGGAACGACCCCGGCGCCTTCCAACGGGCCGCGCTGCTGGTCTTCGTCGCCATCGTCCTCGACACCCTCGACGGCCGCATCGCGCGCCTGACCGGCACCGAGAGCGCGTTCGGCCGGGAGTACGACTCGCTCGCCGACGCCGCCACCTTCGGCTTCGTGCCCGCGATGCTCGCCTACCTGTGGGGGCTGCGCGGGCTCGAGGACGTCTGGGACCTGCGCGGGCTCGACCGCGTCGGCTGGCTGGTGCCGCTCTACTTCTTCGTCTGCACCGCGACCCGGCTCGCGCGCTTCAACGTCCAGACCGCGGCCCAGGCGGCGAGCCGCTGGTTCGTCGGCCTGCCGGCGCCGGCGGCGGCGGGCGCGGTCTGCTCGCTGATGTTCGTGGTCCCCGGCGCCGAGTGGCGGCCGTGGCTCAACGGCCTGCTGATCGCGACCCTGATCCTGGTCGGCTCGCTCGAGGTCTCGACCTTCCGCTACTGGAGCCCGAAGCAGATCCACTTCAAGCGCCGCCTGAGCTACCGCGCGGTGCTGACGCTGGCGGCGGCGATCCTCTTCGTCTCCCTCCAGCCGCGGCTGTTCTTCCCGGTCGCGGCGGCGGTCTACGCCGCCTCGGGGCCGCTCGGCTGGCTGGTCCGCCGGCTGCGCCCGGCGCCGCCCGAGCCGGACGCCGCGGGCGCCGCCGACGAGCCGCGGGGGTCGACGCCGTGACCGTCCTCGCCCTGATCCAGCCGACCACCCTGGTCGGCAAGGAGCTGCGCGAGACCCTCGAGCGCCGGCCCGAGCTGTGGACCGAGATCCGCCAGCTCTCCGCGGTCGAGGACGAGGTCGGCACGCTGACCGAGCTGGCCGGGGGCGCGGCGATGGTCGGGCGCGCCGACCAGGAGTCGATGGCCGGCGTCGACGTCGGCCTGTTCT
>CAZNIX010000697.1:0-2190 GCA_964573125.1 uncultured Thermoanaerobaculia bacterium | reverse complement strand
TCGGCGCCTGGAGCCTGACCGAGCCCGGCGCCGGCTCCGACGCCGCCGGCACCCGCACCCGCGCCGTGCGCGCCGCGGGCGGCTGGGTGCTCGACGGCGCGAAGACCTTCACCACCCACGGCTCGGTCGGCGACGTCTGCGTGGTCTTCGCGGTCACCGACCCCGAGGCCGGGCGCAACCACAACCTCTCGGCGTTCGTGCTCGAGCGCGGGATGGACGGCTTCCGCCCGGGCAAGAAGGAGAACAAGCTCGGCTGCCGCGCCTCGGACACCGCCGAGGTGGTGATGGAGGGCTGCTTCGTCCCCGACGGCCACCTGCTCGGCGAGCCCGGCGCCGGCTTCCAGCAGGCGATGGAGATCCTCGACGGCGGCCGCATCTCGATCGCCGCCCTCGGCCTGGGCACCGCCCAGGGCGCGTTCGACGTCGCCCGCGACTACGCCAAGCAGCGCGAGCAGTTCGGGCGCCCGATCGCGAGCTTCCAGGCGCTGCGCTTCGCGTTCGCCGAGATGGCGACCCGCATCGCCGCCGCCGAGGCGCTCACCCTGCGCGCGGCGCTCGCGATCGACCACGGCGAGCCGGTCACCCGGCTCGCCGCCGAGGCCAAGCTCTACGCCAGCGAGACCGCGGTCTTCTGCGCCGAGCGCGGGGTCCAGATCCACGGCGGCTACGGCTTCATCAAGGACTACCGGGCCGAGAAGTTCTACCGCGACTGCAAGCTGTGCACGATCGGCGAGGGGACGAGCGAGGTCCAGAGAATGGTAATCGCGCGGCGGATTCTCGGCGATTGAGCGGGGGCGGGGGACGATGATAGAGGGGGTCGACCACGTCGGCATCGCGGTCGAGTCGATCGCCGAGGCGCGCAAGGTCTACGAGGCGATGGGGCTGGCGGTGGCGGCGATCGAGGAGGTGCCGGCCGAGGGCGTGCGGGTGGCGATGATCCCGTGCGGCGGCGCCACCCTCGAGCTGCTCGAATCGACCGCCGCCGACTCGCCGATCGCGAAGTTCCTCGCCCGCCGCGGCCCCGGCCTCCACCACCTGTGCCTGCGCAGCGCCGACGTGCGCGCCGCCGACGCCGCGCTGCGCGCCGCCGGCTACCGCGTCCTGCGCCCCGAGCCGACCCGCGGCGCCGGCGGCTGCTGGGTGCAGTTCGTCCACCCGGCGAGCGCCGGCGGCGTGCTGATCGAGCTGAGCGAGCCGGGCGCCGGGGTCGAGGCCGGCTCCGCCGGAAACGGGGGCGGGCGATGAACGGCCGCGGCCGGGCGCCCGGCATCCAGGCCGGGAGCGTCGTGCTCGTCCACCTGATCAACCCGACCGAGAAGTTCTGGGGCGTGCTCGAGGAGCTGGCGGTCGCCGGCGTCACCTTCCGCGGCATCGGCGTCGACTCCTTCGACGACTGGGTCGCCCAGGCCGTCCGCTCCGAGCCCGCGAGCCTCGGGCTGTCGACCATGTTCGTGCCGCTGTTCCGGGTCGAGCGGATCTTCCTCGACGAGCCGGTCGGCCAGGTCGAGAGCTACTGCCAGCGCTTCGAGCGCCGCGTCGGGGCGACGATCGAGGAGTACCTGGGGCTCGGCCCCGAGGGCGCCGTGCCGCCCTCGTAGATTCTCTCCGGGGGGCTGTTCCAGCCCGCCTCCCCGCCGGAGCGTGATCCCGCGGGGGGCCCCTCCCGCGAATCCGGGACCTTCGGCCCTGGACGGGTGCCTTGAGGGCGCGCGTCGACCGGCTGCTGCCACCGGTCAGGAGCCGATCGGGATCCGCTGGAGTTCCGCCTGGAGCGCCCGGGCGCGGCGGCAGCCGGGGTCCTCGGCCAGCTTGCGCGCCAGCTCGGCGGCGAGGCCGCGCGCGACCTCCGGGTCGGCGGCGGCGCGCCCGAGCGCGACCCGCCAGTCCTCGGGCTGGACGAACCGGTACTCCGCCTCGGCCAGCCGCGCCGCCCGCTCCTCGGTGCGCGCGAGGAAGAGCATCGCCACGTCGTCCCAAAAAACCAGCGCGAAGCGCTCGGGAGGGAAGAGCAGGGCGCTCGCGGCGCGGTGCTCGACCGCCGGCTCGACCCCGGGCGGGGGGACGGCGGCGACGACCGGCCGGAGGCGCGCCTCGTAGCGCACCAGCGCGCCGTCGATCGCCCAGCGGTCGAGGAGCGCGCCCCAGGCGCGGGCGCCGGCGCGCGCCGCGGCCAGCTCGCGGAGCAGGCCG
>CAZNIX010000696.1:0-2214 GCA_964573125.1 uncultured Thermoanaerobaculia bacterium | reverse complement strand
CGCGGTCGAGGTGCCCTTCTCCTCGCAGCCTTCGATTTCGAGCGGCCTCAGCGCGCCGGTCGCCGCCCGGCAGGCGCCAGGAGGCCGCCGCCTCGGCGTCGAGCGCGAGCCGCCGGTGCTGGTAGGCGGCGATCGACCGGTCCCAGGTCTCGCGCTGCCCGGCGCCGAGCCCGGCGACGCCGGCGAAGCGCCGGATGCTCGAGAGATACCGCCCCCGTGCCCGGCGGACCAGCGCCAGCGCCTCGGCGTCGCGGCCCTGCTCGAGCAGCAGCTCGAGATGGCGGCGGGTCGCCCGCTCGCGCTGCGCGACGAAGGTGTCGCGGCCGGCGTGCATCGGCGCCAGGAGCTGCTCGCGGTCGAGCAGCTCCTCGGCGCGCGCGTAGTCGGCGAGCGCGCCGGCGACGTCGCCGGCCGCCTCCCGCGCCTGGGCGCGCCAGTAGGCCACCCGCCACTCCGCCTCGGGCGACTCCAGCTCCCGGGCGCGCGCCGACAGCTCGTCGTAGAGGGCGAGGGCGTCCCGCGGCCGCGCCTCGGCGAGGCCGAGCCGGGCCTCGATGTCCCAGGCCCAGAGCAGGAGGTTGGACAGCGGCTCGTCCGGGCTCAGCGCCCGCGCCTCGGCGAGCCAGCAGCGGGCGGCGGCGAGGTCGCCGCGGTGGAGGCCGGCGAGGGCGAGGTTCAGGCGCACGTTGCGCCGCTCGTCGAGGTGCCGGCAGCTCTCGTCGAAGAGGCGCAGGGCGGCGGTCAGCGGCGGCACGGGATCGCCCAGGGGCCGGCCGGCCTCGTGCGCGAGGAGCAGGCCCCAGGCGCGGTAGTTGAGGAGCTTGGCGCGGTCGCAGGGGTCGCTCAGCTCGGCCTCCGGCAGCGCCGCGAGCCGCGCCGCGGCGTCGGCGAGCCGGCCGAGCCGCTGGAGGCCGAGCGTGCGCACCTCCTCGATCCACACCCGGTAGCGGCCGTCGAGGATGCCCAGCCGCTCGGCCTGCTCGGCCGCGGCGGCGAGGTGGCTCTGCGCCGAGCGCAGATCGCCGGTCTGGCTGGCGAGCAGGCCGAGGTAGACCCGCCGGTGGAACCCGGCCTCGGCGCACCCCTCGATCGCCGGCAGCGCCGCGAGCAGGCTCCGCGCGGCGACGAAGTCGCGCTCCAGCAGGTAGCGGTCGACCAGCACCAGCCCGTCGCTCGTCTCGCGATAGAGGTCGCCGGCTTCGCGGTGGGCGGCGATGGCGTCGCGGAGCAGCTCGGCGGCGCGTTCGCCGTCGCCGGTGCGCAGCGCGATCCGCGCCAGGGTCGCGGCCGCCAGGCCGCGGTCGTCCGCCGCTGCGGCGGCGAGCCGGGGCTCGAGCAGCGCGGCCGACGCGCCGAGGTCGCCGGCCCCGGCCAGCCGGCTCGCCTCCCGATGCCACTGCGGTCGCCGCGAGGACGACAACGCCAGCGTCCAGCTCGCGCGCGCCCGGCCGCGCCGGCTGACGACCGTCAGCGTCGCGCGCTCGGTGAGCGGCTCGAGGGTGTAGCGCAGACCCTGCTGGACCGCGACCGGCGGCGCCGCGGGCGGCCGGCCGTCGATGAGGATCTCCGCCTCGGGGTCGGTCGCGATCCACAGCCTCCGCTCGCGCCCCGGGTCGACCACGCAGACCGGGCCGCGCAGCACGGTCTCGCAACCGGAGTACTCGACGCGCAGCAAAGGCGGCGGCTCGGCGGCGCATCCCGAGAGCGCCGAAAGCGGCGCGGCGAGCAGGCCCGCGAGAAGGGCGCCGGAGGCGCCGCAGCGGCTTCGCCGCCTCCGCGCGCGCCCGCGGCGGCGATCGCCGCGATACGCGCCTGCGCTCGCGGCCATCGGCCTACGGGCCCCCGGGCGAGGGCAGCGCGATCGTCTGCCGCCAGGCCAGCCAGTCGCGGGTCTCGATCCGCCCGTCGCCGCCGAGCCGCGCCAGCAGCTCCGCGGCGGCGGGCAGCTCGCCCGGGCGGCCGAGGACGACCACGAGCGTGGTCGCGCCCGCCGGGAGGTCGATCTCGCGCCCGATCGTGCCGGCGATCCTCACCGCCCCGTCGTGGGGACCGTCCACCGGCAGCGGCCAGGGGTGCAGCTCGCCGCCCTCCTGCCGGTAGGTCCTCACCGCGAGCCGGCCGGCGACCGCGCGCTCCGGCCGCAGCACCAGCTCGAGCCGGTTGCCGGGGGCGAAGACCGCGGGCGCCTCCCAGGGCCGCTCGCCGGCGCCGGCC
>CAZNIX010000695.1:0-2215 GCA_964573125.1 uncultured Thermoanaerobaculia bacterium | reverse complement strand
GCCCGCCCGGCCGCCGCGCCCACCCAGCGCCAGCGCCGCCGCGGCGCCGACGAAGAGCCCGATGATCGCGGCCACGGTCAGGTTGCGGCGGAGGTCCGGGCGCTCCGGGCGCCGCGGCGCCTCGGCACCGGCGAGGCTCCGCAGCGAGTAGATCGGATACAGCCGCCGCCCCTCGCGGGCGACCTCGCGGGCGGCGGCGTCGGCGACCGCGGCCGCGCGCCGCGGGTCGGGCCCGAGCGCCTCGACGCGGATGATGTTGGTGTTCGGCACCACCGAGCCGCCGACCCAGTAGGCGCGCAGCTCCTTCGGCTCGAGGCCGAGGCGGCGGGCGGCGCCGTCCCGGGTCTCGCGCGCGGAGGCGATGCGCGCGAACGTCGCCACCACCGTCCGGCGCTCGAGGGTCTCCAGGCTGCGCAGCACGTCGGCGGTGTCGGTGACCCGCGAGTTGGGCGCCGCCGCGAGCTGGGCGGCGGCGCGGTAGACCGGGCGCTGGCGGGCGGTGACGAGCGCCGCCGCGGCGACCGCCACGACCGCGCACGCGAGCACGAGCCACCAGCGGCGGCGGAGACCGAGGACGAGCGGCGTGGACACGGGTCACCTCCTCGCGGCCGACCGGCGCCGGCGGTCGCCGCGGCGGCGGATTCCGCGCGCGGCCGGGCGGCTCAGCCCGCCCCCTCGCCCGCGAGCACGGCCGGCACCGTCCGGAGCAGGATCTCGAGATCGAGCCACAGGCTCCAGCGGTCGACGTAGTCGAGGTCGAGGCGGATGCGCTCCTCGTCGCTGGTCGCGCTGCGGCCGCCGACCTGCCACAGGCCGGTCAAGCCCGGCGGCACCGAGAAGCGCCGCATCTGGTCGCGCTTGGGGAACCGGGCGAGGTCGCACACGAGCAGCGGCCGCGGCCCGACCAGGCTCATCTCGCCGCGCAGGACGTTGACGAGCTGGGGCAGCTCGTCGAGGCTCGACCGCCGCAGGAAGCGGCCGAGCCGCGTGACCCGCGGATCGTCCGCGAGCTTGAGGAACGTGCGCTCCCCCGCGGCGGCCAGACGCTCCTCGAGGCGCTCCGATCCCACCCGCATGGTGCGCAGCTTGAGCATCGGGAACGGCCGGCAGCGCCAGCCGATGCGCGGCTGGACGAAGATCGCCGGGCCGCGGTCGGCGAGCCGGATGAGGAGCATGACCGCGAGCAGGACCGGGGCGGCGAGGATCAGCAGCAGCGCGGCGCCGACGACGTCGAGCGCGCGCTTGGCCAGCGCGCCGGTCGTGCGCGGCTCCGCGGCCGGCAGCAGGGAGTCGAGCGGGAGGGCGATGATCTTGGTGTCTTCGAGGCTCATGGCGCGCGTCTCCGCGACCGTTTTCGTCACCGCACCGTCAAATCATAGACATGTGCATTTCACTATATCTCGGCCTGTCTCCCGCGCGGCCGAGAGGTGAGACAACGCCCAGGCGCCGGGCGGAACGGGACGGACCGCGCTCCCGGGGCCTTTCAGCACGACCGATGCCAGCCCGGGCGCGTCTCGAGACCGGAGCGGCTCAGGCGCCGCGCTCGTGGCCTACGGCAGCTCGCCCGGCCGGTCGAGCAGGTAGCTGACGGGGACGAAGCGGTAGCCGAGGGCCTGAGCGCGCGGGATCTCCTCGGCGAGCACGGACAGCGTGCCCGGCAGCGGGTGGCCGATCGCGATCGCGGCGCCGCGGGCGCGCGCGAGCGCGAGCAGGCGGTGGAACTGGACGCGCACCGCCTCGGGCCGCGGGTCGGGGTCGAGGAAGACCTGGCGCTCGGCGGCCGGGATGCCCAGCTCGCCGGCGGCGCGGTAGGCGACGGTGTCCGGGCTGGTCCGGGAGTCGAGGAAGAACAGGCCGTTCTCGGCCACGACGCCGAGCACCGCGCGCATCGCCCGCTCGTCGGCCGAGAGCACCGACCCCATGTGGTTGTTGACGCCGGCGGCGCCGGGCACCGCGGCGAGCGCGCGCCGGGTCGCCGCCGCCAGCTCCGAGGTGCTCATCGCGGCGCGCAGGGTGCCGGGACCCGGGTCGGCGCCGCCGGCGGCCTCCATCGGCAGGTGGACCAGGACCTCGGCGCCGCGCCCGGCGAGCGCGGCGGCGACCTCGCGCGTCCGGCTCTCGAACGGCAGCACGGCGTGGCTGCGGCGACGGTGGCGGCACCCAGGGCCCCGCGATCATCGGCCTGTTCGGCGCCGCCGCCGCCTGGACCGGTGTC
>CAZNIX010000694.1:900-2216 GCA_964573125.1 uncultured Thermoanaerobaculia bacterium | reverse complement strand
CACAGCCAGCGCTCGAACCAGGCCAGCTCCTCCTCGACCTTGCGCCGCCGGTGCACGGGCTTGCCCAGGCTGTGCGGCTCGCCGGGGAAGAGCACCAGCCGCACCGGCGCCTTCTCGACCTGCTGGAGCACGCGGAAGAGCGACCACGACTGGCTGGGCGGCACCGCGCGGTCCTCGGTGCCCGTGAAGACGATGGTCGGCGTCGTGACCTCGGGGAGCTTGAAGAACGGCGACTTCTCGCGGTAGACCTCGGGGATCTCCCACGGCGGGCCGCCGAAGTAGTAGTTGTCGAACGCGGCGCCGAAATCGACGTTGCCCCAGTCGCTGAACCACTCGACGTCGGCGGCGCCGATCGAGGCCGCGCGATACCGCCGGCTCGACGTGATCAACGCCGCCGAGAGGATGCCGCCGTTCGACCAGCCGACCGCGGCCAGCCGCTCGGGGTCGGCGAGGCCGCGGGCGATCGCGCGGTCGACGCCGGCCTCGAGGTCGGGCACCTCCAGCTCGTAGTAGCGCTTCTCGATCGAGGTCACCCAGTCGAGGCCGTAGTCGCTGCTGCCGTGGTAGTTGGCCTGGAGGACGAAGGCGCCGCGCTGGCGCCAGAGCAGGAGCGGCTCGGCCCAGTTGAGGCTCCAGGCGTCGTAGTCGGCGCCCGCCGGGCCGCCGTGGATGTTGAGGATCAGCGGCCGCCGGCCCGGTGCCGCCGCGCCGCCCGCGGGCGGGTCCCCCGGCCAGTCGAGCGGGTAGTGGAGGAGCCCCTCGACCTCCTCGCCGAGCGCGCCGGCCCAGCGCACGGTCTCGACCCGCCCGGTCGGCTTGCCGCGCCACGACGGGTTGAGGTCGGTGAGCCGGCGCGGGGCGGCGATTGAGTCCCCTTCGAGGCGCGCGGCGACCCACTGCGGCGGCAGCGTCGCGCTCGAGCGCTCGTAGACCACCACCGCGCCCGCGGCGTCGAGCTCCCAGCGCTGGATCTGCCCGGCGTGCTCGGCGGCGAGCGGGCGGCGCTCCCAGCCGCCGGCGGCGGTGCGCGCGATCCGCACCGGCGTCCGGCGCACGCCGCCCGCCTCGAGCGCGATCACCCCGCCCGGAGCCGGGGCGTAGGCGCCGCCGAGGCCGCGCGGGTCGAGCGGCAGGCGCGACGCCGCGCGCGCCGCGAGGTCGTAGAACCACAGCTCGGGGATCGCCGCCATCCGGTAGCGCGGGTGGTTCGAGCGGTCGTCGACGAAATAGAAGCCGGAGGAGTCGGGCGCCCACTGCACGGCGTAGGGGAGGAGGCGCTCGCCCTCGAGCAGCAGCGTGGGGGCGCCGCGGGGGGG
>CAZNIX010000694.1:0-890 GCA_964573125.1 uncultured Thermoanaerobaculia bacterium | reverse complement strand
CGTGCGCTCGCCGGTGGCGAGCGCGACCAGGTAGAGGCGCGGCGGCACCCGGGCGTCGAACTCGAACGACAGGCTCCGGCGCTCGGCGACCGCCGCCCACTTGCCGTCGGGCGCGACCGCGAGGCCGTCGAGCCAGAGCCGGTTGTCGGTCACCCGCGCGACCTCGCCGTCGAGGTCGACCCGGAAGAGCCGCACCGGCGGCTCGCGCTCGGCGTCCTCGACCACGACCGAGGTGTCGTGCCGCTCCTTGCGCTCGCGCTCCCAGGCGGTCGGCGACTCGGCGGCGAGCACCGCCAGCGAGCGGGCGTCGATCCAGCCGAACGCGGCGACCGGCCGGTCGAAGCGGGTCACCGGCCACGGCGCGCCGCCGGCGAGCGGCAGCACCCAGACCTGGGCTTTCGGCTCGTCGCCGCCGCCGTTTTCGCCGCCGTCGTCGCCGCCGGGCGGCGGGTCGGCCGAGCGGTAGGCGAGGTGGGCGCCGTCGGGCGAGAACGCCGGGTCGGTGCGGCGGCCCTTGCCGCGCGTGAGCGGCCGGCACGCCCGGTCGTTGTCCGGGGGGCGCGCGCCGGTGGGCGCGGATCCGTCGCCATCTCCGGTGGGCGCGGCGTCGAGGCGGCAGAGCTGGAGGTTCGCGGCCACCTTCTGCTCGCCGTCCTCGCTCTCGAGCGTGATCTTGACCCACGCTGCGAGGCGACCGTCGCGCGACACCGTCCACCCCTCGGCGCGCTCTCCGGCGAGCGCGTCGTCGATCGTCCAGCGCGAGTCGGGCAGGACAGCCTCGGCGTCGGCCGCTCCGCCGGGGGCGCGTGCCGCGCCGTCGTCGGCGGGCGCCGGGTTCGCCACGGCGACGAATCCGGCGCGCGCCGGGGAGGCGGCGGCCGGCGCCGGGT
>CAZNIX010000693.1:0-2220 GCA_964573125.1 uncultured Thermoanaerobaculia bacterium | reverse complement strand
CTCGCCGGCGGCGCGGTGCCCGGCATCCAGTGGTCGGCGGCGGGCTTCGGCCCGGTCACCGAGGGGCTGCTGCGCACCGCGCTCGGGACGGTGACGCCGGCCGGCGAGGCGCCGCCCGGCGCCGCGGCCGGGCTCGTCCCCGGCGGCCCGGTGTCGGCGGTGCTGATCGACGGCGACCTCAGGATGGCCGCCACCGGCACCGTCACCGACGTCACCGGCGACGGCGTGCTCGCGTTCGGCCACTCGATCCTCGGCCTCGGGCCGCTGGTCGTGCCGATGGCCACCGCCGAGGTGGTGACCGTGATCTCGAGCCGCTTCAGCTCGTTCAAGATCGCCAACCTCGGACCGGTGGTCGGCGCCGTCGAGCAGGACCGCCAGGCGGGGCTGCGCGGCCGGATCGGCGCCGCCGCCCCCACCGTCCCGCTCACACTCACCGTCGACGGCGCCGAGCGGCGGGAGTACCACATGCGGCTCGCCGCCGTGCCCCAGCTCACCCCGGCCCTGCTCGCGATCTCCTCGCTCGCCGGCCTCGAGGCCGCGAGCTACGCGGGCGGCCTCCAGGGGATCGACCTCGAGGCGCGCTTCCGGCTCGCCGGCCGCGACGAGCTGACCGTGGCGCAGAGCTTCGACGGCGACGGCGCCGGCGGCCGCGCCGCCCTGACGCTGCTCTCCTACGCCTCCTTCCTGCTCCAGAACGACCTCGCCGAGGTCGCGCTCGAGGGCGTCGAGGTCGAGCTGCGGCAGTCGCGCGAGCCGCGCACCGCGACGCTGGTCGGCGCCCACGCCGACCGCACCATGCTGCGCCCGGGCGATCCGGTGGCGCTCCACCTCGAGTTCGCGGCCTGGCGCGGCGAGCCGTTCCGGCGCACGCTCGAGCTGACGCTCCCGGCGAGCCTGCCCGAGGGCCGCTACCACCTGTTCGTCGGCGACGGCGCCAGCGTCGACGCCGCGCGCCTGGCGGTCGAGCCCGCCGAGCCGCACACCCTGCGCCAGGCGCTGGCGCTGCTCGGCTCGCTGCACAGCAACCGCGAGCTGGTCGTGCTCGGCGTGCGCGAGGCGCCCGGACTGGCCGTCGCCGGCGAGGTGCTGCCCCAGCTCCCGGGCACCGTGCGCTCGATCTGGAGCGCCGCCGGCCCCGGCGGCGCCAAGCCGCTGCGCCTGGCGGTGACCCAGACCGAGGCGGTGGCGATGCCGGTGCCGATCGCGGGGCTCCTGCGGGTCGACCTGCAGGTCGAGCGCCGCGAGCCCCTGACCGCCGGCGAGGTCGGCGGCGAGGCCCCGGCCGGCGACCTCGACGGCGGCGCGGGCGCGGTCGAGGACGACGGCGGCGCGCCGGACGGCACGGCGACGGGGGGGGAGGCGCGATGACCGAGGGCAGGCCGACCGGCAAGGCAAGGCGGTCCGGGGCGTGGGCGCTCTGCACGGCCGTCGCGTTGGCGGCGGCGGCGCCGGCCGAAGCCGCCGAGGTCCGGCTCTTCCAGGTCAACACCCAGGCGGCGTTCCTCGCCGGCACCCTCGACGGCATCAGCGTCGACCCGCTCGGGCGGCTGCAGCTCGCCGACCGGGTCGAGCGTCTGACCGCGATCGGCGAGCCGTTCCTGTTCACCGCCGCCGCCCACCCCGAGGGCTGGGTGGTCGGCACCGGCAACGCCGGCCGGGTGCTGCTCGTCGAGCGCTCGGGCGCGGTGCGCGAGCTGTTCGCCGCCCCCGAGCCGGAGATCTTCGCGCTCTGGGCCGACCCCGACGGCACGGTCTTCGCCGGCAGCTCGCCCGGGGGCAAGGTCTACCGCATCCCCCCCGGCGGCGACCCGCCGGCGGCCGCGGACGCCGCCTTCTTCGATCCCGGCGAGATCTACATCTGGGCGCTCGCGCGCGACGCCGAAGGGCGGCTGCTGGTCGCCACCGGCACCGAGGGCCGGCTCTACCGGGTCGGCGCCGGCGGCGCCGGGGAGCTGGTCTACGACGGCGACGACGCCCACCTGCGCGCGCTCCTGCCGCGGCCGGGGGGCGAGGTGATCGTCGGCACCGCCGGCGAAGGGCTGGTGCAGCGGCTCACCCCGCGCGGCGGCGCGCTCGTGCCGCGCACGCTCCACGACGACGACGCGCCCGAGGTGGTCGCGCTCGCCGCCGGCCCCGACGGCAGGCTGTGGGCGGCGGTCGCGGCCTCGGAGGCGAGCCTGGTCGACCTCGCCGCGCCGAAGAGGCCGGCCGCCGGCGAGG
>CAZNIX010000692.1:0-2223 GCA_964573125.1 uncultured Thermoanaerobaculia bacterium | reverse complement strand
CGCCGCGACCACCGCCGCCGCCGCGGTGCGCGGCGCCGGCACCCGCGGACCGCCGCGCGGCCGGCCGACGAAGGCGAGCAGCGCCGGCACGCCGAGCAGCAGCAGGTCCTGCCCGAACGCCTCTGCCGGGGTGCGCTCGACCAGGTTGCCGAAGCAGCCGCAGGAGGCGTCGGGAGCGCGCCGGCCGCTTGCGACCAGCCACCAGTTGCGGCCGCCCAGGAAGAGGAAGTAGGCGGAGAGCAGGGCCGCCGGCGCCAGCACCCAGAGCCGGCGCACGGCGAGCACGAGCGCGGTGCCGAGCCCGGCCTCGAGCGCGAGCCCGGCGAGCGCGACCGCCATCGCCGGCAGCCCGAGCGTCACCCCCTCGGTCTCGATCTGCTCGGCGAACGCCTCGGGGTCGATCGCCTTGGCGTAGGCCGCGAACAGGAACACCGCGCCCAGGAACACCGCCGCCGCGGTGCCCAGCGCCCGCCGCCAGGCCGGGATCTGCTCGTCGCGTTCGCCCTGCATCGCCGTCCCGCGCCCGGCGCCGGGGCCGGGCGGAGGAGTAAAATCCTACCAGGCGCCGGGGCGGCGCCGGGACCCGACCCGGAACCCACGGCCTCCCCGCCGCGTAGTAGCCGCTCGGAGGGAGTGACCCGGAGGAACCGACGATGAAAGGACTCCTGCTCTGGCTGCTGCTCTTCGTGCTCTGCTGGCCGCTCGCGCTGCTCGCGCTCGTGCTCTACCCGATCGTCTGGCTGGTCGCGCTGCCGTTCCGGCTGCTCGGCATCGCGGTCGACGGGGTGTTCGATTTCCTGCGCGCGCTGTTTCGACTCCCGGCACGCCTGCTGGGCGCGCGGGCGGCTTGATTCCGGGGGGCTGCGCCCCCCTCCCTTGTCTCGGGGGCGCGGTGCGCTGCTGCCTTCCGGGTTTGATGGTTCTCCGCGTCATTCCGCCGGCGGCGCGGCGACCAGCACCGCCGTGCCGCCCCGGAACAGGTGGTGGATGCGGCGGGCGGTCGCGGGGTCGGCGGCGAGGGCGATCGCGCCCGGCGGCGGCTCGGGGCCGAGGTTCCAGAGCGCCCGCCAGCCGGCCGCGACCGCGGAGGCGAACCGGGCCGCCCAGCCGGCGCGCGGCAGCGCCGGCCCGATCCACAGCTCCCAGCCGCCCTCGAAGCCGATCCGGTACTCGGCCGGCGGCTCGGGGAGCGGCTCCTCTTTGCCGGCCGCCGCGGCCACGGTGACCGACTCCATCCCTTCCTCCGGCGGCGGCTTCAGCTCGGGCGGTGCGATCAGCCGCCGCCGCCGCAACGCCTCCGCCCTTTCGTCCACCCGCCAGACCGCGGGCAGCGCCGCCGGCTCCGGCCGCGGCCCGCGCGCCGGCCGGCGCACGAGCACCGCGACGCCGGCGAGCGGCAGCCGCTCCAGGGTCAGCCCGCGCGCCTTGATCTCGAGCGTCGGCGGCTCGGGCACGACCACGAGGTAGAGCCCGCGCTCCCCCGCCAGCTCGCGCTCGGCGGCGGGCAGCGGGTCCCGCTCGGCGGCGGCCGCGGTGCCCGCGGCCAACATCAGGGCGACCGCGGTCCATCGCGCCAAGCGGCGACGAGACCCCCGAAGGCCGTACCCTGCCATCGCCGAGCCCCGAAGAGGCTCGCGGCGGAGGAGCCGCCGACTCGGGGGAGGGGTCGCCACGAGACCGCGCGCTTTCCCGCCTCCCCTAATAGAGGAAGACGCGCGCGCCGACCGGCGTCTGGCGGTAGACATACTCGAGGTCCTCGTCGCCCAGGCGGACGCACCCGTGGGTCAGCGACCGCCCGAGCAGGGTCTGGAACAGCGTGCCGTGGATGATGTAGCCGTCGCCGAGGTAGAGGCCGTAGCGGCCGAGCGAGAGGTCGTCGACCCGCTCGCGGAAGTTTTTGGGCGGCTCGTAGCCCAGCTCGACGAACGCCCAGTCGGGCTTGATCCACACCGGCTCGCGCGTCTTGCGCTGCACCCGGCGCTCGCCGAGCGGGGTGTCGAACACCCAGACCCGCCCCTTGACCGGGTCCCGGAGCACCGTGCCGCTGCCGGTCGAGCACACCGCCTCGCGCAGCAGCTCGCCGCTGCGGTAGACGCGCAGCCGGTTGCCGTAGGTGTCGACCACGAGATAGACCCCGCGCGGCGCGAGGTCGGCGAAGGCGGCGTCGAGGCGGGCGTGCGGGGAGGCGGCGGCCGCGGCGTCGGGGCCGCCGGCCGCGGCGCC
>CAZNIX010000691.1:0-2226 GCA_964573125.1 uncultured Thermoanaerobaculia bacterium | reverse complement strand
CGCTCGGCGCCGGCGGGGGAGCGCAGGGTGACCCGGGTGCCGACGCGCACCTGGGAGGGGTCGATCGCGGCGAACTCGATCGGCTGGGCCCGGCGCAGGTCGCGGTCGAGGCGGGTGGCGAGCGCCGAGAGCACCTCGTGGCGCTGGCGCGCGGCCTTGTACTCGAAGTTCTCGCGCAGGTCGCCGTGGGCGCGCGCCTCTTCGATCGCCTTGCGGTTGGCGGGCAGCTCCTCGCGCAGCAGCCGGTCGAGCTCGGCGCGCTGGGCGGCGATCGCCTCCGCGGTCGCCCACAGCGGCTGGGTCTCGGCCGCCGGCGCCGCGGCGCCCTCGCGCAGGGCCGGGAAACGCAGCTCGAGGGCGGTGGCGAGGCCGGCGCGCTCGTGCGGCTCGAGCCGGGCGACGCGGTGGATCGCCTCGGCCGCGGCCGGCGCCTGTTCCGCGGTCAGCGCCGGGAAGAGCTTCGCCACGGTGCCGCCGGAGGCGACCAGCTTGCGCAGCCGGGCGCGCTGGGGGGCGAACTCGTCGCGGTCGAGCGCGGCGAGGATCTGCTGCAGCAGGCGCAGCGGGTTGCGGCGCGCGAGCGCCTCGTCCTCGGCCGCGCGCTCGGCGAGCCAGGCGAACGCCGCCGGCGCGCGGTGGGGCTGGGCGAGCGTGCCGTCGAGGAAGCGCTCGAGCCCGCGCTCGCCGGCCGCGGTCAGCTCGGCGGTCACCAAGTCGAGCGCGCGCGGGTCGTCCTCGCTCGCGAGCGCGTCGAGGAACAGCTCCCGCCAGTCGTCGCGCCGCTCGCGCACCAGCCGGTAGGCGCGCTCGAGCACCGCGCGGTCTTCGATCCCGGTCAGGAGCGGCTTGAGCCCCCCCGGCCGCGCGACCAGCCGCGCGGGCGCGAAGGGCAGGGCGTCCGGGTCGCCGGCGGGCAGCGCCCCTTCCCGCTCGAGGCCGCAGAAGATCTCGAACGCGAGCCCGGGGTCGCTCTCGGCGGCGGCCTCGCCGAGCGCCGCCAGCGCCGCCGCCATCTGCTCCTTGTTCGCCGGGTCGCGGGCGGCGTCGCGGCGCAGGAGCGCGATCTTCTCGCGCGGCGCGGCGGCGTCGAACGCGCCGCGGACCGCGTCCAGGGCGTGGCCGCTCGACGCCGCCCACGAGTAGGCCTGCCGGCCGCCGCGGCCGGCGACCACCTGGGGGTGCTTGCGCGCGGCGGTCCACCACGAGGTCCACGCCTCGTCGCTCACCAGACCGGTCAGGAGCTGGCGGATCTCGCCCGCGGTCAGCGGCCGGCCGGCGCTCTCGAGCACCAGGCGGAGCAGCTCCGGCGGGTCGGCGCGGCCGAGCGCGGCGAGCGCGTCGGGGTGTTCGAGCTTGCGGCGCAGGAAGTGCCCTTCGGGCAGCGGCTCGAGGACTTTGGCGGCGGCGCGGAAGCCGACGCCGAGCGGTCCGGCCGCGAACGCGATCTTGAAGCTGGCGAGCGCGAAGTTGACCTCCTCGACGCGGCCGGCGCCGCGCCCTTCCATCGCCACCGCCGTGCCGATCTCGAAGCGCAGCAGCTCGCGCAGGCGGTCGGCCTTCTCCCACGCCTTGTCGAGGTCGTGGACGGCGCGATGGAGCCCGACCTCCTCGGCGAGGCCGGCGAAGCTCGGGCTCGCGGGGTAGAGGCGGGCGAGGGTGTCGAGGATCGCCGGGTGGCGGTCGCCCTCGGCGAGCAGCAGGGCGCCGGCGCGGCGCAGCAGCGCGAGCCGCTCCTCCCAGGCTCCGCGCTCGACGAGCTGGCCGTCGAGCAGCTCGAGGAGCAGCCGCGCGCGCTCCTCTTCGCCCTGGCCCGCGAGGGCGCGCGCGGCGCCGACGAAGTAGTCGAGGTCGACCTCGTCCTCGGCGGTGCGCGCCAGCCACTCGTCCTCGAGGGCGTCGAAATCGCCGCGCTCGATGTGGCTCCGGGTGGTGCGCGAGACGGCCATGCGAGGGCGCCGAAAATAGCACACGCAGCATGGCCCGAGAGCTGCGTCGCCAGCTTGATCGGTCGCAGCACGACTACGCGCACCTGAAGGGGCGCGGGTGCGGCGGCGCGTTGGCGCCGCCGACTCGGGCGAGGGGCCCGGCGCGATTCGCTCGCGCGGGAGGGGGACCTGGAAGAGCCCGGCTGAAGAAAGCGGGTTACCATCCGCGGGTGTCCCGCGAACCCTCCGCGCCGGACGCCGCCGCCGCGCGGGCGCGCGCGCCCGCCGAGGCGCCGCCCGC
>CAZNIX010000690.1:0-2234 GCA_964573125.1 uncultured Thermoanaerobaculia bacterium | reverse complement strand
CCGGAGCGGCCGCGGCGGGCGGCTCGGGCGCGGCGGCGGCGAGGGCGAGCGCGAACGCGGCGAGCAGCGCCGCGGCGGCGACGGGGCGGAAGGTCGGGCGGGTCGGCATCGGGTCTCCTCCTGGCGATTCTCCGGGCGGGATCTTCGGGCCGGCGCAATCTAGCAGACCAGGCGCCCCGCCCGGGACGCGGCGCCGTTCTCCGGGCGGCCGCGTGGCGCGGTAGGCGCTGCGCTGCATCCGCAGCCGACGCGGGTTGCCCGTGCGTCGGGTGCGCCTGCCGGCGCGCGGCGACGGCCGTCCGGCCCGCACGCCGTCGCAGCGATTAGACTTGCGCCGCCGATGAAGCTGCGCACGCTGGTCCGCGACGGCCTCTACCTCAACTGGGCGCTGCCGGCCGCGGCGGTGCCGCCGCCGCCGCCGCCGCTCGCCTACGAGCTGCACTCCGAGGGCGGGCGCGACTGGGTGTTCGCCTCGGCGCTGCTGTTCCGCCAGCAGGGCCTGCACCTGCCGGCGCTGCCGCTCTTGCGCTTCTCCTACCCGCAGGCCAACCTCCGGCTCTACATCCTCGACGGCGAGCGCATGCCCGCGGTGCTCTTCCGGACCATGCTGGTGCCGGCCTGGGTGAGCCCGGCGGCGCGCCTGCTCGGGCGCCAGCCGGTCGCGGCGGCGCGCTTCCGCTACCCGCGGCCGTCGCAGGACCCCGGGGCCGAAGAGTGGCGCTGGGAGGTGCGCCGCGGTGCGGCGCTGGCGGTGACCGCCCGGCGCGCGGCGCCGGCGATCGGGGCCGGGCCGCGGCTGGGGAGCTGGGAGGCGACCGTGCGCTACTTCCGCGACCGCCGGCGCGGCTACGCCGAGGTCGGGACCCGCCTGCGCCGGATCGAGACCGAACACCCGCAGGCGCCGGTCTGGCCGCTCGCGGCCGAGCTGACCGACGTCTCGCTGCTCGCCCGCTGCCTGCCGCTCGCGGGCGGCGGCGGCGACGCCGCCGGCGGCTGGCCGCCCCTGCACTCGGCCTGGCTCTGCCCCGAGATCCCGTTCGTCTTCGAGCTCGACACCGTGCGCGCGCTCGAGCTCGGCGCCCGCCGCCTCCCCCAGGCCGCCGCCAGCTCGCGCAGCGGATTCTAGCTTCACGCTCGCGACTCGCGTGCCGCAAGGGTTGCAGGCCTGGCCACCTCCGCCCAACCGTGACTCGTTGGGTCGGAGCTGGTGAGCCAAGCGAGCTGACGCGGCCGGCCCGGCGGGGCCGGATGGTAACCTCGCCGCCGCTGCTCGACAGCCTGGGCGACGGACCGTGAAGGGGGGACGGAGATGGAAGGCACCACCGAGGCCACCAGCCTGATCTCGTCGCCGATCGCGGTGATGGCGACCCTCGCCGGGGTCGCCGCGCTCTTCTTCTGGCTCGCGCGGACGACCGGCTGGACGCTCTTCAAGTACCTGATCCCGCTGGTCTGGATCTACGCCGTGCCGATGGTGCTGTCGAACACCGGCGTGCTCCCGGCGAAATCGCCGGCCTACGACCTGCTCGGCGAGTACGGCCTGCCGGTGGTGATCGTGCTCCTGCTGCTCGCGGTCGACGTCGGCGCCGCGGTGCGGGTGATGGGGCGGGGCATCGGGGTGATGCTGCTCGGCACGCTCGGGGTGGTGGTCGGGGCGCCGGTCGGCTACCTGGTGGTCCACCGCTGGCTCGCGCCCGAGGCCTGGACCGGCTTCGGCGCGCTCGCGGGGAGCTGGATCGGCGGCACCGGGAACCTCTTCGCCGCCGCCCAGGCGCTCGGCGCGCCGGCCGAGATGTCGGGGCTCGCGGTGCTCGCCGACTCGACGATCTACCTCGTCTGGCTGCCGGTCCTGCTCGCCTCGAAGAGCTTCGCCGACCGCTTCAACCGCTGGACGAAGGTGCCGCCCGAGCGGCTCGAGCGGCTGGCCGCGATCGACGCCGAGGAGGTCGGCGGCGGCGCGCCGCCGGCCATCGCCCAGCTCCTCTACCTCGCGGCGATCGCGCTCGGCGCGACCTGGGCCGCGGTCCACCTCGCCGCGGCGCTCCCCGAGGTCAGCCTGCCCGAGCTGGCGCTCTTCGGCGCGGTCGTCCCCGAGGAGGTGGTGATCTCGGAGGGCACCTGGCGCATCCTCCTGGTCACCACGCTCGGCATCGCGCTCTCCTTCACCGGCGCCCGCCGCCTGCCCGGCTCGCACAACCTGGCGATGGCGCTGCTCTACGTGTTCGTCGCGCGCATGG
>CAZNIX010000689.1:0-2235 GCA_964573125.1 uncultured Thermoanaerobaculia bacterium | reverse complement strand
CCGCGCCGGCGAGCGTCGGGTCCCCCCCGCCGGCCGCCGCGCCGAGCCCGTAGGTCAGCACCCGGCAGCGCGCCGCCGCGCGCGCGAGCGCGACCGCGTCGGGGGCGTCGGCGCAGACGATCGCGAGCCCCTCCGGCGGCAGCGTCGCGAGCAGCGCGCGGTAGGCGGCGTGGAGCGCCGCCGGCTCGGGGTAGAGGTCGGCGTGGTCGTGCTCGACGCCGGTCAGGATCAGCGTCTCGGCGCGGTAGTGCAGGAACTTCGGCCCGCGGTCGAAGTAGGCGGCGTTGTACTCGTCCCCCTCGACGATGAAGCGCGGGCCGGCGCCGGCGCGGAAGCTCGCGGGCAGATCGCGCGGCACGCCGCCGACCAGGTAGCCGGGATCGGCGCCGCACCGGCTCCAGACCCAGGCGGCGAGCGCGGTGGTCGTGGTCTTGCCGTGGGTGCCGGCGACGACCAGCGGCCGGCGGCCGCCGAGGAAGAAGCGCGCCAGCGCCTCGGGCATCGAGAGCCGGGGCAGGCCGCGGCGTTCGACCTCGCGCGCCTCCGGGTTGTCGCGCGGCACCGCGTTGCCGACCACGACCAGGTCGGGCGCGGGGTCGAGATGGGCCGGGTCCCAGCCGGCGTGCGGGCGGATGCCGGCCGCCTCGAGCAGCGCGCTCATCGGCGGGTAGAGCGGGCCGTCGGCGCCGCGCACGCGGTGGCCCTGCTCTTGCAGCAGGCACGCGAGCGGCGCCATGCCCGTGCCCCCGATCGCGATCAGATAGATGTCCAGGGTTATACTGCCTGATTGCCAGTGATTACGAGTGATCGCCGAGCGTTTCGCCGCACCGCACCGTCCCGGCACCGGATGAGGAGACCGCCGTCATGAACCGCACCCTGCGCACCGCCACGCCCGCCGCCATGCCCGCCATTCTGACACTGCTCTGCACCGTCGGCGCCGTCGCCCTGCTCGCCGCGCCGGCGGCCGGCCAGGCGCTCCACCCGCGCGCCGTCCTCCCCGAGCCGGTGTACGACGCCGGCGGCGTGACCAAGGGCGAGAAGATCAGCCACGACTTCGTGATCCGCAACGACGGCGAGGCGCCGCTCGAGATCTCCGACGTCCGGCCCGCCTGCGGCTGCACGGTCGCCGAGTTCGACAAGACGATCGCCGCCGGCGAGTCGGGCACGGTGCGCGCGGCGCTCGACACCACGACCTTCGACGGCCCGATCGCCAAGGACATCACGGTCTTCACCAACGACCCGGTCAACCCCAAGCTCCGGCTCTCGGTCAAGGCCGACGTGCGGCCGTACCTCTTCATCCAGCCCGGCTACGCCCGCTTCGTGCAGGCGCAGCAGAGCGAGCCGGGGGTGGTCAGCCAGATCGTCTTCACCACCACCTTCGACGACCTCAAGATCACGAGCGCCGAGTCCCCCTACCCGTTCCTCGCGGTGACCTACCGCGAGGCGACCGCGGAGGACGAGCCGCGCGAGCACGGCGTCGGCCGGCAGTGGGTGGTGACCCTGACCCTCGACTACACCAAGGCGCCGGTGGGCACGCTCGCCGAGTACGTCACCCTCTACACCAACCACCCCAACCAGCCGATCGCCAAGCTCCCGGTGTCCGGCTTCGTGCGGCCGATGATCGCGGTCACTCCGCCCGCCGCCGATTTCGGCGAGATCGACGTCTCCGAGGCGCAGAACGCGAGCATGCTCGTTCGCAGCTTCGCCGCCGAGAACGTCGCGGTCACCTCGGCCGAGACCGACGTGCCCGGCGTCGAGCTGGCGGTGACGCCGATCGAGGAGGGCAAGCGCTACGCGCTCCAGGTCACGCTCTCGCCCGCGATGCCCAAGGGGCGCTTCGACGGCACGATCAAGATCAAGACCGACAGCCCGAAGGCGCCGCTGATCGAAGTGCCGCTCCGCGGGACGGCTATTTAGTTCTGGTCCACCCACGAGGCGATCCGTTCGGCCGCGCGGTAGCTCGCCCAGGCGAGGACGCCGAGGAGCGCGGCGTCGCCCGGGTGGTGCAGGCGCAGGGCCGCGATCTCGGCATCATCCACCCGGTGGGCGGCGAGCGCGGTCAGCAGCGCCAGACGCACCGCGGCGGCCGCGGCCGGCGGCAGACCAGCCGCCGGCTCCTCCAGCCAACCCCGACCGAACGGCGGCTCTTCGCCGCGCCAGGCGGCGATCCGCTGGGAGGCGCGCCGGCGCGCCTCCGCGGGCAGCGGCCCGGCCGCGGCCTCCTCCACCGCGGCG
>CAZNIX010000688.1:218-2248 GCA_964573125.1 uncultured Thermoanaerobaculia bacterium | reverse complement strand
CCCTCGCCGTCCTCGGCGGTCACCGCCTCGCGGAAGCGGATGCGGCCGCCGGCCGACCAGATGCGCTCGCGCTCCCCGTAGTAATAGGCCTTGGGGCCGACGCAGCCGATCGTCGGGTCGGCCTCGGCGGCGGCGACCAGCGCGCCGACCAGCCCGGGATCGGCCTCGATGTCGTTGTTGAGCACCAGGACGTAGTCGTAGCCGCCGGCGCGCGCCCACGCCAGGCCGAGGTTGACGCCGCCGACCGGGCCGCGGTTCTCGGCCGCGCGCAGCACCGCGACCCCGGGATGGGCGGCGGCGACCGCCTCCGCCGTGCCGTCGGTCGAGCCGTTGTCGATCACCGCGAGGTCGTAGGCCGGGTAGTCCTGGCGGGTCAGGCTCGCGAGCGCCCCGAGCGTCACGTCGCGCCCCTGGTAGCTGAGCACCAGGGCGGCGACGCGGGGGGGAGCCGCCATCGCTCAGGCGACCTCGTCGAACGGATTCACGATCGTCAGCTCCTCGAACCGCCGGCCGTGCCGGAGGTCCTCGCTGTAGAGGATCGAACAGCCGGCGGAACGCGCGGCCTGGAGTATGAGCGAATCCCAGAACGAGACGCCGTGGAGGCGGTGCACGTCGATCGCCGCCAGCATCAGCTCGAGGCTGACCGGCACCAACCCGAGGCGGGCGAAGACCCGGACCTTGCTTCTGGCGGTGTGCGCCTCGACCCCGAGCTTGCGGGTCGCCGCCACGAAGTACTCCTGGAGCACCTGGGTCGACACGACCCCGGTGCGGTTTCGCCGCGCTGATGCGAGGAGCTGGAGCGCCAGGTCCCGCTTGCCCGGGCTCCTGCGATCATCGGTGTAGACCAGGATGTTCGAGTCGAAGAAGGCCCGCCCGCTCACGGGCGCCGCTCGTGGAGTTCGTCGCGGTCGAATCGCCAACCGCGGGAGTCGCCGCCGCCCCCCTCGAGCGAAAGCCGCCGCAGCTCCTCGATGTCGCGCTCGGCGTCGTCGTGGGCCGTCAGGTGCTCCAGATACTCCCGGACCATCTGGTTCAAGCTCTTTCCCATCGTCGCGGCGAGCTTGCGCGCCTCCTCGATCACCTGATCATCGATCGAAAGGGTGATGTTCACGAACACAGGTTATGTGCTCACTGATCTCGTGTCAAGCAGCCCGGCGCCGCTTGCGACGTCCCCGAGCAACGTCGCCCAACGCGGGACGACGCGAGCGGTCGTGAACCGATCGCGCGCTGCGGTGGCGGCTGCCGCGCCCATGTTCCGCCGGCGCTCGGGATCGCCGAGCAGCTCGACCGCCGCTTCGGCCAGCGCGGCCGCGCTGCCCGGTGGCGCCAGGCGGCCGGTGATTCCGTCCTGGACGATCTCGTCGGGACCGAACGAACAGCGGGTCGCGACCGCCGGGACGCCGAGCCCCTGGGCCTCGATCAGGGCGTTGGGCAACCCTTCGAAGTCGCTGGTCAGGAGAAAGAGGTCGGCGCGGCGGAAGAGCGAGAACGGGTTGGCGACGAACCCGGGGAAGCGCGCCGCCGACGCCACGCCCAGCCGTTCCGCCTGCTGCTCGACACCCGAGCGGAGCGGGCCGTCGCCGCACCAGATCAGGCGCGCGTCGCACCGCTCCCGTATCCGCGCCAGCACCTCCAGGGCGAGGTCGGGGCGCTTCTGGCGGGTCAGGCGACCCAGGGCCAGGAGCAGTGGCGCGCGCCCGAACTCCGCCAGCAGCGCCGCGACCGCGGCGGACGGCCGTTCTGCCGCCAACTTGTCGATCCGGTCGAAATCGATCGGGTTGGGGAGGTGGCGCACGCGGCTCGCGAGGCGCGGATGACGGTCGGCGAGCGCCGCGGCCATCTTTTCGGAGTTTGCGACCAGCGCCGCCGCTCGCGGGTAGACCGCGCGCGCCCCGGCGCGCGCCCACACCGAGTCGCCGCGGCCCGGCGCCAGCCCGACCCGCGCCACCCAGCGCGGCGGCCGACGCAAGCCGGCGAGCGCCGCGCCGGTCAGCGCGTTGGTCTTGAGGACGTTCGAGAGCACGAGGTCG
>CAZNIX010000688.1:0-208 GCA_964573125.1 uncultured Thermoanaerobaculia bacterium | reverse complement strand
AGCCGAGGCGGTGGACCGGGACGTCGCCCGGCAGCTCGTAGGTGGTCGCGCGCTCGGAGACCAGGCACGCTTCGGGCGCGAAGCGCCGGCGGTCGAGCGCGCCGAGCAGGACGCTGGCGAAGCGCTCGGCGCCGCCCCACGACAGCGAGTGGGTGACGACCAGCAGGCGCACCCGGCCGCCGGTCGCCGCCGCGCCGGCGGTCATCCC
>CAZNIX010000687.1:2049-2262 GCA_964573125.1 uncultured Thermoanaerobaculia bacterium | reverse complement strand
TCCTCGGCGGCGCCGCGCCGCCGGCCGCGGCGAGCGCGGTCTCGGCCGGCCGGGGCGTGGCGGTGACCGTGGTATAAGTCGGGGACCCCGGGGCCTGCTGGAATCGCCGTTCAGCAAGCTCCTGCGGGCCCGTGAGGGCTCGCGCGCGGAGCGACACGAGGAGGAGCCGGAGGAGCGGGAGTCGGAGTAGGTGGACTCGAGTTGTTGAGCGAG
>CAZNIX010000687.1:0-2039 GCA_964573125.1 uncultured Thermoanaerobaculia bacterium | reverse complement strand
CCCGACCCGCCCCCGCCGCCGCCGCTGCCGCCGGTCAACGACGCCTCGGCGGAGGAGGAGATCCGCGAGCGCGCGGACACGGTGTGGACCCACGGCGGCCGGGCGGCGGCGCGGGTGACCGGCGCCGTCGGCCGCGCCGAGGCGCGCGGACCGCGCGGCCGGGTCGCGATCGTCGCCGGCTGCCGCACCCCGTTCGTCAAGGCGGGCACGCTGTTCCAGAAGATGGGGGTGGTCGACCTCTCGGGGGTCGCGGTGAGGGAGCTGCTGGCGCGCACCGCGATCGATCCCGACGAGATCGAGCTGTCGGTGTTCGGGGTCGTCATCCCGCAGCTCGACGCCCCCAACCTCGGGCGCGAGGTGGTGTTCCGCGCCTCGCTGCCGATGGCGACCGTCGGCACCACGGTCAACCTCGCGTGCGCGTCGTCGAACCGCGCGATCACGTTCGGCGCCGAGGCGATCCTGCGCGGCGAGTGCGAAGTGGTGCTCGCCGGCGGCGCCGAGTCGCTGTCGAACGTCCCGATCCGCTTCTCCGACAACGCCGCCCGCCGCTTCATGGAGCTGTCGAAGGCGAAGAGCGTCGCCGACAAGCTGGCGGTGATCAGCAAGCTCCGGCCCAAGGACCTGGCGCCGGTGGCGCCGGCGATCGCCGAGTACACGACCGGCCAGACCATGGGCGAGTCGGCGGAGAAGATGGCCAAGGAGAACGACCTCTCGCGCCGCGCCCAGGACGAGATCGCGCTCTGGTCGCACCAGCGGGCGGCGGCGGCGCACGAGCAGGGGTGGTTCGCCGAGCAGATCGCGCCCACCTTCCCGCCCCCCGGCCACGATCGGGCGGTGACGTTCGACACCGGCGTGCGCGCCGACTCCTCGCTCGAGAAGCTGGCCGCGCTCAAGCCGGTGTTCGACCGCCGCTACGGCACAATCACCGCCGGCAACGCGAGCCCGCTGACCGACGGCGCCTCGGCGGTGCTGCTGATGACCGAAGACAAGGCGAAGGCGCTCGGCTACCAGCCGCTCGGCTACCTCCGCTCGTGGGCGTGGGCCGGGGTCGACCCGGGCGAGCAGCTCCTCCAGGGCCCGGCCTACGCCGCGCCGGCGGCGCTCGACGGCGCCGGGATCACGCTCGCCGACGTCGACCTGGTCGAGATGCACGAGGCGTTCGCGGCGCAGATCCTCTCCAACCTCAAGGGCTTGGCGTCGAAGAAGTTCGCGACCGAGGAACTGGGGCGGAGCGCGCCGCTCGGGGTCGTCCCCTTCGACCGCTTCAACGTCACCGGCGGCTCGATCGCGATCGGCCACCCGTTCGGCGCCACCGGCGCGCGGGTGACCATGCAGCTCCTCTCCGAGCTGAAGCGGCGCGGCGGCAACCTCGGCCTCGCCACCGTCTGCGCCGCCGGCGGCACGGGCTTCGCGATGGTGGTCGAGCGGGAGTAGGCGCGCCGGCCCCGCGCGCACCTGGCGAGACCCGAGCCGTGAGCGCCGCGTGGCTCGTCCGCTGCCGTGCGGCCGCGGCATGAGGCCCGAGCCATGAGCGCCGCGCCACTCGCAGACCTCTTGGTCGTCGACCTCTCCCGGCTCCTCCCCGGGCCGCTTGCGGCGCGCCTGCTCGCCGACCTCGGCGCGCGGGTGGTCAAGGTCGAGGAGCCGCGGCTGGGCGACCCGGTGCGGCTCGTGCCGCCGCTCGTCGGCGGCGAGAGCGCGGTCGGCTCGCTGCTCCTGGCCGGGGTCGAGAGCGTCGCGCTCGACCTCAAGAAGGAAGGGGCGCGCGAGGTGCTGCTCGCGCTGCTCGCGCGCGCGGACGTCCTGCTCGACGCCTTCCGCCCCGGCACGCTCGAGCGGTTGGGGCTCGCGCCGGCGATGCTCGCCGAGCGCTTCCCGCGCCTCGTCCACTGCTCGCTGACCGGCTGGGGCGCCGCCGGCCCGTGGGCCGGCCGCGCCGGTCACGACCTCACCTACCAGGCCGCCGCAGGCACCCTCGCCCCGGCCGCCGCGATGCCCGCCGCGCCGTGGGCCGACGTCGCCGGCGCCTGGAGCGCGGT